>DAORHX010000412.1:0-3670 GCA_035438245.1 Rubrivivax sp. | reverse complement strand
GAAGCGCAGCTGCTGCCGGCGCTGTACATCGGCCTGGAGGCGAACGGCGCCGCGAGCGGCGGTGTCGACGGCTATGCCGAGATCCTCGGCACGCTGGGCAGCGACGTCGCGCTCGGCGACAGCGGGCTGCGGCTCGGCGGCCGTGTGGCGCTGGGCATGGGCGGCGGCGGCGACGTGCCCACCGGCGGCGGGCTGCTGGCCAAGGCGGCGGCGGACCTGGTCGTGCCGCTGTCGCGCGACCTCGCCCTGGGGCTGGAGGCCGGTTGGGTCTATGCGCCGCAAAGCGGCTACGACGCACCATTCGCCTCGCTGGCGCTGCGCTGGTCACTGGATCCGCTGCCCGGCGTGGCGCCGGTGCCGGTGCGCCAGGAGTGGTCGGCCGGGGCCGAGCTTTTCTACGATGCCGCGCGCAAGGACGGCAGCTCGCGCGACCTGCAGAGCGTGAGCTTCAAGTACTCGCGCTTCGTCGGCGACACGCTGTACCTCAGCGGCCAGGTGCAGAGCGCCTACCAGGGCGGCGCGGGCGGCTTTTCGGTCGGCCTGTTCGGCATTGGCGGGCTGTGGCGCAGCGGCCAGGGGCTGCTCGCCGGCGCCGAGCTGCTGGCCGGGGCGGCCGGTGGCGGCGGCGTCGATACCGGCAGTGGCGCGGTGCTCAAGCCGATGGCCTACCTCGGCTGGGAACTGACACCGAGCGCCTCGTTGCGCCTGGGCGGCGGCTGGATCAAGGCGCCGAACGGCGAACTGAGCAGCCCGGTGCTCGACCTGTCGGTGGTCTTCGCCTTCGACGTGCCGGGGCGGCCGTAGACCACGCCTCGAGGAGGAAGACGATGAACCCCACTGTGCTCGTCACGGGCGCCAGCCGTGGCATCGGCGCCGCCACCGCGGTGCTGGCCGCCCGCCACGGCTGGGACGTGGCCATCAACTTCGCGCGCGACGCCGCGGCCGCCGAGCGCGTGGCCGAGCAAGTGCGCGCCGCCGGCCGGCGGGCGCTGGTGCGGCAGGCCGACGTCGCCGAGGAGTCCGAGGTGCTGGCGATGTTCGCCGCGGTGGACCGCGAATTCGGCCGCCTCGACGGCCTGGTCAACAACGCCGGCGTCGTCGACCTGCCGGCAAGGGTCGACGAGATGAGCGTGCAGCGGCTGCAGCGCATGTTCGCCGTCAACCTGACCGGCTCGTTCCTGTGCGCGCGCGAGGCGGTGCGGCGCATGAGCACCCGGCATGGCGGTGCGGGCGGCGCCATCGTCAACCTGTCGTCGGCCGCGGCGCGGCTCGGTTCGCCGGCGCAGTACGTCGACTACGCCGCGGCCAAGGCCGGCATCGATACCTTCACGCTCGGCCTGGCGCGCGAAGTGGCGGCCGAGGGCATCCGCGTCAACGCGGTGCGGCCCGGCATCATCGACACCGAGATCCACGCCAGCGGCGGCCTGCCCGATCGTGCCCGCCAGCTCGCGCCGATGGTGCCGATGCAGCGCGCCGGCACGGCGGACGAAGTGGCGCAGGCCGTCGTCTGGCTGCTGTCGGGCGCTTCGAGCTACAGCACCGGGGCGTTGCTGGACGTCAGCGGCGGCCGCTGAGCGCCAGCGTCACGCGCTGATGCGGTGCTTCGCCATCAGCCGGTACAGGGTCATGCGCGAGATGCGCAGCTGCTTGGCGGCGTGGCTGACGTTCTTGCCGGCGAACTGCAGGCTCTGGGAGATGGCGTGGCGCTCGGCGTTCAAGCGTGCTTCGTCCAGCGGCATGCGAGACGGCTCCTCGGCCCGCTGCTGTTCGAGGCCCAGGTCGGCCGGGACGATCAGCTTGCCCTCGGCCAGCACCATCGCGCGGCGGATGCGGTTGACGAGCTCGCGCACGTTGCCGGGCCAGTCGTAGGCCGCCATCGTTTCCAGCGCGCGCCGGCTGAAGCCCTTGAGCCGGCCGCCGCGCTCGCCGGCAAACTTGTCGAAGAAATGCTGCGCCAGCTGCGCGATGTCGTCGCCACGTTCGCGCAGCGACGGCACCGACAGCGGCAGCACGTTCAGCCGGTAGTACAGGTCCTTGCGGAACGCCCCGGAGGCGACCGCCGCTTCCAGGTCGACGTGCGTGGCAGCGATCACGCGCACGTCGACGTGGATGGGGCGCGTGCCGCCGACGCGGTCGATGGTGCTCTCCTGCAGGAAGCGCAGCAGGTTGGTCTGCATGTCCAGCGGCAGGTCGCCGATCTCGTCGAGGAACAGCGTGCCGTGGTTGGCCGTTTCGATCAGGCCGCGCCTTTGCCGGTCGGCGCCGGTGAACGAGCCCTTCTCGTGCCCGAACAACTCGGACTGGATCAGCGAGGCCGGAATGGCGCCGCAGTTGACGACGACGAACGGCGCGCTGGCGCGGCTCGACGAGTTGTGGATCGCCTGGGCCACCAGCTCCTTGCCGGTGCCGCTTTCGCCGCCGATGAGGGCCGGCGCGTCGACCTTGGCGACACGATCGATCTGGCGCAGCAGCCGTGCGATGGCCGGTGACTTGCCGACGATCGGCAGCCCACGCGGGCCGACGTCGATGTTCGCCACGCCGGGGCGCAATGTCGCGCGCCCGTACGCGTGGCCGAGCGTCGCGGCAAGCCGCTGCGCATCGACGGGCATCGTGACATGGTCGAACATGCGCTCGCAGATCAGGTCGCGGCATTCCTGCAGTTGCAGCGCCTTGGCGTCGAAGCCGCCGACCCATTCGATCCCGGGATGTGCCTGCAGGAATGTGTCGAGTTCGGCGCACGCGGTCGGGTCGACCTCGGGCAGGGCGACGAAACCGACGAGAAAGTGCTGTTCACCGATCAGGCGCGCGGCTGCGCTGAAGCTCAAGGCGATGTGAATGTCCCAGCCCACCGCAGAAAGCTGATGACACAGTGTGGCATCGAGGCTCTTGGGGCCGATGAAAAGAACCTTGCGAGTCGGCATCTAATCCTCCGCTGCCCCGCTCGCGCCGCGAGCCGATCCGGGCAGTTCTTGTGCTCTATTGTTGCGGTGCGATCGTCGCCGCACATCCTCACGCTAACTGATGTGCCGTGACATTTCTAGCTCGCGCCGGCCGCACCCCCTCGAATCGGGGGGCTGTGTCCGTCTTCGGAAGGACGCGCATCCCGTGAACTGGGGAGGTGGCAGCAGCTAACATGCGGCAGTGCGACGAGCCCTGGCAACATGACACATCGACTGCCGCGTTGCCAGCGTGCAGGTCGCGCGAATCGTGAATTCATGCACTGACTGAAGCGGCTTGCGCAATCGCTGCGGAGACGAGAATTGACGAAGATCCGATGCGTGGATGCGGCTCGTGATCATGGTGCGCGGGCTTCACGCGAATCGGACCCTTTGTGCCACCGGGGAGTGTCTTTGATGAAGAGCAGGCGTTTGAAAACGATCGCACCTGTCGGCTTGTCGGCCGTTGCATTGCTGCTCGCGCCGTATGCCCATGGGCAGACGCAGGCCGAGCAGACGCCGGACGAGATCGCCGCGCGGCTGCAGATGCTCAAGCAGCAGGTCGAGCAGCAGACGCGCCAGCTCGACGCGCTGAAGCGGTCGGTGGCCGAACAGGAGGCCAGCCTCAACGACGTGCGGCGCGCCGTCGCGAAGGAAGTGCTGGCGACGCAGCGCGGCGGCCAGGCGGCTTCCGGCGCCGCGCCCGCGCCGGCGGCGCAGCAGGCGCAGCAGGC
>DAORHX010000411.1:0-3677 GCA_035438245.1 Rubrivivax sp. | reverse complement strand
AGCGCGTGCGCGGCGACACCTTCGGCTACCTGCAGCGCAGCTTCATCGGCTGCGTGTCCGACGTCGACGCGCGCGAGGCGCGCGAGGTCGGCGAGAAGGCGGTGCAGTTCGCGATGTGGGGCGACCGCGACGGCTCGGTGGCGATCAAGCGCACCGGCTTCTATTCGGCCGACTACGAACTGGTGCCCTTGTCCGACGTGGCCGGCAAGACGCGGGTCATGGACGACGCCTTCATCTCGGCCAGTGGCACCGACGTCACCGACGCCTTCCGCCTGTACCTGCGGCCGCTGCTCGGCTCGGGCATGCCCGATGCCTTCCGGCTGCGGCCGGCGCCGGTGGCCAAGGTGCTGCAGCGCTGAAAGCGCCGGCCCGCGGCGGCGAGCGTCAGCTGGTCACCTTGAAGTTGCGCTCCTTGACCACCCGCGCCCAGCGCTCGGCGTCGTCGGCGATCACCTGGGCGAACTGCTCGGGGCTGCTGCCCACGGGTTCGTAGTCGATCTTGGCCAGCTGCTCGCGCACCTCGGGCAGCGCCAGGATCTTCAGCAGTTCGCCATTGAGCCGCTTGACGATGGCCGGCGGCGTGCCGGCGGGCGCCAGCACGCCGGCCCAGGAGCCGAAGGTCATGCCCTGCAGCCCGGCTTCCTCGGCCGTCGGCACGTCGGGCAGGGCCGGCGAGCGCTTCTTCGACAGCACGGCCAGCGCCTTGATCTTGCCGGCCTTGATCAGCTGCAGGCCGACGAAGGGGTCGATCGAGACATCGGCCTCGCCCGCGGCCAGCGCCTGCATCTGCGGGCCGGTGCCCTTGTAGGCGGCCACGACCATGTCGGTGGCGCCGATGGTGGCCTTGAGCTGCTCGCCGATCAGGCTGATCATGCTGCTGCCGCCGGCGAAGTTCAGCGCCTTGCCGGGCTTGCGCGCCAGCGTCACGAAGTCCTGCACCGTGTTCACGCCCAGCGCCGGGCTCACGACCAGCACCAGGCCGATGTGGGCCAGCAGGCTCACCGGCGCGAAGCTGCCCAGCGGCTCGTAGCCCGCCTTGTACAGCGCCGGGCTCAGCACCTGCGCGCCGGCGGTGTTCATCAGCAGCGTGTAGCCGTCGGGTGCGGCGCGGGCCACCTCGGCCGTGCCGATGATGCCGTTGGCGCCGGCCTTGTTGTCGACCACCACGGGTTGCTTCAGCGCATCGGCCAGGCGCTGCGCGAACAGCCGCGCGACCACGTCGGTGGCACCGCCGGGCGCGAAGGGCACGACCATGCGGATCTGCCGGCTCGGCCATTCGCCCGCCTGCGCGAAGGCCCGCGGTACCAGACCGGCGGCAGCGGCGGCGGCGAGCAGCGAGCGACGATCGATCGAAGGGGGTCTGGCCATGGCGGTCGAGCCTGCAAAGTGGGGGCCGCGGCAGCATAGAGGGCCTGCGCCGCATCGGGGCACCGTGTTAGCCCTGTGTTCGCCCGGTGTCGGCGGTGCGCCCGAGCGGGAATCCGCTAAGCTGCCGCACGCCCATGGCGCAGCGCTGGCCCGCGCCGCCTGAAGGGCGTGATGATCGACAGTCCGGGAAGCGAACGATGAGCAACGCGCGTTGGCGTCAGCGCCGGGTCTTTGCCGCCGCGGCGCTGCTGGTGCTGGGCACGGCCGCCACGGCGCAACCGAACCAGAAGCTGATGCAGGCGCTGGGCGGTGTCTACGCGCCCGACTGCAGCAACCACCTGCTGCCGCAGCTGAAGTTCCTGGGCGACACGCTGGTCGTGCAGGACCAGGGCAGGGCGCTGCTCACCGGGCGCAGGGTCGCGCCCGCGCCGGCAGGCGCCTACGGCCCGCAGGGGCTGGTGGCCGCGCTCACCAGCGAGGTGGCGCCGGGCGAGATGATGGACTTCGTCTTCACGCGCGACGCGACGGGCCTGTACGTCACGGTCGACGGCAATCCGCGCGTGATGCAGACGCTGCCTGCCGTGCTCAACGGCAAGCGCATCCGCCATTGCGACCCGAACCGCAATGCCGCGCCGGGGCCGGCACGCTGATGAGCGTTGCCGCACCGGCGGCGTTTTCTCAGGGTGCCGGCGCGGCCTCGAGGTGGTAGGCGGTGGCGCGCTCGACCTCGTTCTTCGAACCCAGGACCACGCTGACACGCTCGTGCAGCTTGCCCGGCATCAGGTCCATGATGCGCTGGCGGCCGTTGGTGGCGGCGCCGCCGGCCTGCTCGACCAGGAAGGCCATCGGGTTGGCCTCGTACATCAGCCGCAGCTTGCCGGGTTTGTCGGGCTCGCGCGCGTCCCAGGGGTACATGAACACGCCGCCGCGGCACAGGATGCGGTGCACGTCGGCCACCATGCTGGCCACCCAGCGCATGTTGAAGTCCTTGCCGCGCGGCCCGGTCTTGCCGGCCAGGCATTCGTCGATGTAGCGGCGCATCGGCGGCGCCCAGTGGCGCATGTTGCTCATGTTGATGGCGAATTCCTTCGTGTCCTCGGGAATGCGCAGGTTTGCTTCGGTCAGCACCCACGAGCCCATCTCGCGGTCGAGCGTGAACACGGCGACACCGTTGCCGACGGTCAGCACCAGCTGCGTCTGCGGGCCGTAGACGCAGTAGCCGGCCGCCGCCTGGAAGCGCCCGGGTTGCAGGAAGTCGTCCTCGCCGACGCCGTGGTGGTGGCCGACCTTGCGCAGCACCGAGAAGATGGTGCCGATGCTGACGTTGACGTCGATGTTGCTGGAGCCGTCCAGCGGGTCGTACAACAGCAGGTATTCGCCCTGCGGGTAGCGGTTGGGCACGACGTGGATGGTGTCCATCTCCTCGCTGGCCAGCGCCGCCAGGTGGCCGCCCCACTCGTTGGCCTCGATCAGCACGTCGTTGCTGATGATGTCCAGCTTCTTCTGCACCTCGCCCTGCACGTTCTCGGTGTGCGCGCTGCCGATGACATCGCCCAGCGGCCCCTTGTTCACCGAGATGGCGATGCGCTTGCAGGCGCGCGCCACCACCTCGATCAGCAGCCGCAGCTGCCCGGGGATGCGGCCGTGCTCGCGCTGCTGCTCGACCAGGTACTGCGTCAGGCTGACGGCTCGGCTCATGCTTGCTCCAGGGCACGGTTGACGATCTCGCGCACCTCGGCGCTGAGCTCGCTGCGCGCGGCGACGCGCACGATGGCTTCGCGCGCGGCGCCGCGGTACGGTTCGGCCAGGTGGCTCCAGCGGTCCATCACGCGCGCCAGCCGGCCGGCGACGCTGGGGTTGATGGCGTCCAGCTCCAGCAGCCGCTCGGCCCAGAACACGTAGCCCGCGGCATCGGCGCGGTGGAAGGCGGCCGGGTTGTCGCGGCACAGCGACACCAGCAGCGAGCGCACGCGGTTCGGGTTGCGCAGCGAGAAGTCCGCGTGCTGCAGCAGCGCCTTCGCGCGTGCCAGCACCGTGCCGGCACCGGTGGCGGACGGGTCTTCGCTGGCGCGGGCCTGCACCTCGAACCACTTGTCGAGCACCAGCGCATTGCCCTGTGCCGACGCATGGAAGCGCTGCAGCGCGGCATCGGCCAGGCCGGCGCGGGCGTGCACCAGCGCGTTCAGCGCCGCCAGGCGATCGCTCATGTTGCCGGCGTCCTTCGGCTGCTGGTAGGCGCGGCCCGGCCACACCGGGTTGCCGCTGCGCGCGGCCTGCCGGCACAGCATCGCCAGCGCGCGCGCGGCCAG
>DAORHX010000410.1:0-3737 GCA_035438245.1 Rubrivivax sp. | reverse complement strand
GCCAGGTCGTGCAGCCTGGCGTCGACCTGGTAGGCCGACGGCCGATCGGGCGCGCCGCTCCAGCGCAGCTGCAGCCGTTCGACCGTGCCGCGCGGCGCCAGCTCGGCGATCAGCGCGCGCACCGGCTCGCCCAGCGGCACCGCCTCGACCAGCTTCGCCACCGCATGCAGGGTCAGCCGCTCGGCGCCGAGCTCGCCGCCGGTCACCGGCGTGCCGGTGGTCCAGCGCTGCTCGAGATCCTGTGCCTGCCGCCAGGCCAGCCGCAGGTCGGCCGCCGGCCAGTCGTGCCCGTCGCCGTCGCGCAAGGCCAGCTCGTCCAGGCGCAGTTCGATGCCGGCGGCATCACGCGCGACATCGAGCCGGCCTTGCAGCTGCTGCAGCTGCAACGGCTGCAGCGACGGCGCCAGCTGCAGCGCCACGTCGCTCAGCGCGAAGTCCAGCGTCGCCTTGCGCGGCGCGCCGTCGACGATGTCGACCCATGCGCGCAGCGCGCCGTCGCCGTCGGCCAGCGTGAACGGCAACGTCAGGTGGCGACGCAGTTCGGCGGCATCGGCCTGCGGGAACTCGGCATAGAGCGTGCCGCTCCAGCGCTGCAGCTCGCCGGCCGACGCCAGCAAAGGCTGGCTGAAGCGGCCACGCAACGAGAAACGCTGCCCCCACTGCGGCGGCGGCGTCGCATCGAGCCGCAGCGCATGGCTGCGCAGCCCGTTACGCAGCACGAAGTCCAGGTCGGTCAGCACCAGCGGCGGCACGCCGCTGCGCTCGTCGGCCCAGTGCAGCTCGCCGTCGCGCACGACGAACTCGCGCTGGCGCAGCAGCCAGTCGCGCGCGCGCGTGTCGCCGCCGTCGATGCTGCCGGCCCAGTCGAGGCCGGCGACATGCCAGCGCCCTTGGGCGTCGCGCCGCACCGTCAGCCGCGCGCCGTCGATCAGGATCTGCTCGAAGCGCAGCGTCGCCGTCAGCAACGACTGCGGCGCCAGCGCAGTGTGCACGCGCTGCAGGTACAGCGCCTCGCGGCCGTCGCTGTCGTGCAGCCGCAGGTCCTGCAGCTCGAACGCCGGCACCCAGCCGCCGGAGCGCACACGGATCGCCCCGAGCGTCAGCTTCAGCCCGAGCGACTTGCTGGCCAGCCTTTCGATGGCCGGGCGC
Source organism: Rubrivivax sp. (assembly GCA_035438245.1). Classification (GTDB taxonomy): domain Bacteria; phylum Pseudomonadota; class Gammaproteobacteria; order Burkholderiales; family Burkholderiaceae_C; genus Rubrivivax. The sequence goes on along the minus strand of DAORHX010000410.1, from coordinate 2,588 downwards.
CACTCGTCGATGTGCGGCAGAATCGCCCAGTGCAGCGTCAGCCAGGCAGCGAGCAACAGGCCCCACAGCAACAACAACGCCAGCGTGACGCCCTTGGCCGCCTTGCGCCACCACGGCAGCGCGGCATCGGACCCAGGAGACGACGGTGAGACCATTCGGCGTTGGTACAAGGGCGCGTCGCACGCGGTGCTGCGGGGCCTGGCGCAGCGGGCATCGCAGCCTGCGCGTGCCAATCTAGCACAGCGCCGAAGCAGCGCAGCATGTCCTCGGTATCGGTTCCCGACGGCGCGACGCAGGGCCTGCCGGTGCTGTCGGCGCACAGCCGCTTCGTGCAGCGCATCCGGCGCCGCTTCGCCGCCGAACTGCCGCTGTTGCCGCCGGGCGGGATCGACGCACCCGCGGTCAGCGCGCTGGTGCAGCGGCTGCGCGACGGTGGCCGTGCCCTGCCGTCGGCGCTGCGCGTCGCGCGCCAGCTGTGCCTGGAGCGTCTGGCCAGCCTGGACGTCGACGGCGCGGCCCCGCTGGAGGTGGTGACGCAGGGCATGACGGCGCTGGCCGAAGCGGCGCTCGAGCTGGCGCTGGCACAGGCGCTGACCGATGTCGAGGAACGCCACGGCGCGCCGTTGAATGCGCAGGGGCAGCGCATCGAGTTCTGGATCGTCGGCATGGGCAAGCTCGGCGGGCGCGAGCTGAACGTGTCGTCGGACATCGACCTGATCTACGTCTACGAGGACGAGGGCGAGACCACGGGAGCGCAGCGCATCAGCGCGCACGAGTTCTTCTCGCTGGTGGCGAAGCGGCTGTATGCGCTGATCGGCGACACCACGGATGACGGCTTCGTGTTCCGCGTCGACCTGGCGCTGCGGCCCCATGGCAATTCGGGCCCGCCGGTGTGCAGCCTGTCGATGCTCGAGGACTACCTGCAGATGCAGGGGCGCGAGTGGGAGCGCTTCGCCTGGCTGAAGAGCCGCGTCGTGGCACCGCGCGCCAGCCTGGACAGCGGCCGCGTGCAGGCGCTGCGCGCGCTGGTGACGCCGTTCGTCTACCGCCGCTACCTCGACTACGGCGTGTTCGAGGGGCTGCGCCAGCTGCACCGCAAGATCCGCGACGAAGCGCAGCGCCGCGCCGCCGGCCGGCCGGAGCGCGCCAACGACGTCAAGCTGTCGCGCGGCGGCATCCGCGAGATCGAGTTCATCGTGCAGCTGATGCTGGTGGTGCGCGGCGGCCAGTATCCCGAGATCCGCACGCGCTCGACGCTGCGCGGGCTGCAGCGGCTGGCCGCACGCGGGCTGATGAAGGCGGCCACCGCGCAGCGGCTGGCCGAGTGCTACACCTTCCTGCGCCGCGTCGAGCACCGCATCCAGTACCTGGACGACCAGCAGACGCACCTGTTGCCCACTGCCGACGCCGACCTCGGCTGGATCGCGCGCAGCCTCGGGCTGGCCTGCCATGCCGATGCCTGCGAGCTGCTCGATCGGCTGGGCGAGGTGCGCGAACTGGTGGCTACCGAGTTCGACGCGCTGCTGCACGATGGCCAGGCGCCGCCGCCGGCCGGGCGCAACGGCTGCACCGGCTGCGGCGGCCCGCAGCCGGTGGACAGCGAGCAGCTGCTCGAGCGGCTGCCCGAAGCGCTGGCCGAGCGCGTGCGCCAGTGGACGCGGCAGCCGCGCGTGCAGGCGCTGCGCGACGAGAGCAAGCTGCGGCTGGGCCGCCTGGTGCGGCGCGCCGCCGACTGCGTGAGCGACGGCCGCTGCAACGACAACGCGGTGCTGCGCTTCGTCGACTGGCTGGAGCCGCTGCTGCGCCGCGAGAGCTATCTGGCGCTGCTGGTCGAACGGCCGGCGGTGCAGGACCGGCTGCTGCGGCTGCTGGGCATGGCGCGCTGGCCGATGCAGTACCTGATGCGCCACCCGGGCGTGATCGACGAGCTGGCCGACGAACGGCTGCAGCACGGCCGCTTCGATGCGGCCGGCTGCCTGGCCGACCTGCAGTCGCGCCATGCCGCCTGGGCGCGCTCCGGGCAGGCCAACGAGGAATGGCTGCTCGACACGCTGCGCCATGCCCACCATGCCGAGCTGTTCCGCACGCTGGTGCGCGACGTCGAGCGCGAGCTGACGGTCGAGCAGGTGGCCGACGACCTGTCGGCGCTGGCCGACGCGATCGTCGGCACCACGCTGCGCTGGGCCTGGTCGCTGCTCCGGCAGCACCATCGCGACGCGCCGCGCTTCGCCGTCATCGCCTACGGCAAGCTCGGCGGCAAGGAGCTCGGCTACGGCAGCGACCTGGATCTGGTGTTCCTCTACGACGATGGCGACGAAGCCGACAAGGACCATGCGCAGGAGGTCTACGGCGCCTACGTGCGCAAGCTGATCACCTGGCTGACGCTGCGCACCTCGGCCGGCGAGCTGTTCGACATCGACACCGCGTTGCGGCCGAACGGCGGCTCGGGGCTGCTGGTGACGTCGATCGAAGCCTTCGAGCGCTATCAGCGCGGGCGCGGCAGCAACACCGCGTGGACCTGGGAGCACCAGGCGATCACACGCGCGCGCTTCTGCGCCGGCACGCCCGAACTCGGCGGCCGCTTCGAG
>DAORHX010000409.1:0-3741 GCA_035438245.1 Rubrivivax sp. | reverse complement strand
AGCTGTCGGGCGGCATGAAGCAGAAGCTCGGCCTGTGCTGCGCGCTGATCCACGACCCCGACCTGCTGATCCTGGACGAGCCGACCACCGGCGTCGACCCGCTGGCGCGCGCGCAGTTCTGGGAGCTGATCGACCACATCCGCGCCGACCGCCCCGGCATGAGCGTGATCGTGGCCACCGCCTACATGGACGAAGCGCAGCGCTTCGACTGGCTGGTGGCGATGGACGACGGCCAGGTGCTGGCCACCGGCACCCCGGCCGAGCTGCTGGAACGCACCGCCAGCGAGTCGCTGGAGGGCGCCTTCATCGCGCTGCTGCCCGAGCAGAAGAAGCGCGGCCACGCCGCAGTGGTGATCCCGCCGCTGGACTCCGACGCCCAGGACATCGCCATCGAGGCCAAGGGCCTGACCATGCGCTTCGGCGACTTCGTCGCCGTGGACCACGTGAGCTTTCGCATCCGGCGCGGCGAGATCTTCGGCTTCCTCGGCTCCAACGGCTGCGGCAAGTCCACGACGATGAAGATGCTCACCGGGCTGCTGCCGGCCAGCGAGGGCCAGGCCTGGCTGTTCGGCCGCGAGGTCGACGCCGACGACCTCGACACGCGCCGGCGCGTGGGCTACATGTCGCAGGCCTTCTCGCTGTACGGCGAGTTGAGCGTACGCCAGAACCTGGAGCTGCACGCGCGGTTGTTCCACGTGCCGCCGGCCGAGATCCCGGCGCGGCTGCAGCAGATGGTCGAGCGCTTCGGGCTGGAGAAGGTGCTCGACGATCTGCCCGATGCACTGCCGCTGGGCATCCGCCAGCGGCTGTCGCTGGCGGTGGCGATGGTGCACAAGCCCGAACTGCTGATCCTGGACGAGCCGACCTCGGGCGTGGACCCGGTGGCGCGCGACGCGTTCTGGCGGCTGCTGGTGGAGCTGTCGCGGCGCGACAAGGTGACGATCTTCATCTCCACCCACTTCATGAACGAGGCCGAGCGCTGCGACCGCATGTCGATGATGCACGCCGGCAAGGTGCTCGACAGCGATGCGCCGGCCAAGCTGGTCGAAAAGCGCGGCGCGAAGACGCTGGAAGAGGCCTTCATCGGCTATCTGGTCGAAGCCGGCGGCGGCAGCGCGCCGGCTGAAACATCGCCCACCGCGCCCGCTGCACCCACATCACCGACAGCGCCGGCCACCGCCGTGCCGCCGCGCCAGCGCTTCAGCCTGCAGCGCTTCCTCGCCTGCGCCTGGCGCGAGACGCTGGAGCTGCAGCGCGACCCGGTGCGCGCGACCCTGGCCCTGGCCGGCTCGCTGATCCTGATGATCGTCATGGGCTACGGCATCGGCATGGACGTGAAGGACCTGCGCTACGCGGTGCTCGACCTCGACCAGACCAGCCTGTCGACCAGCTACCAGCTCGACATCGCCGGCTCGACCTACTTCCTCGAGCAGCCGCCGATCCGCAGCTACGCCGAGCTGGACCGCCGCATGGCCAGCGGCGAACTGGCGATGGCGCTGGAGATCCCGCCCGGTTTCGCGCGCGACGTGGCACGCGGCAGGGACGTGTCGATCGGCGCCTGGTTCGACGGCGCGATGCCGCAGCGCGCCGAGACCGTGCAGGGCTATCTGCAAGGCATGCACCAGCACTGGCTGACCGACCAGGCGCGCCAGCGCGGCCTGTCGAGCACCGGCTCGGTGTCCATCGAGAACCGCTTCCGCTACAACCCGAACGTCGAGAGCCTGCCGGCGATGGTGCCGGCGGTGATCCCGATGCTGCTGCTGATGCTGCCGGCGATGCTCACCGCGCTGGCCGTGGTGCGCGAGAAGGAGACCGGCTCGATCCTCAACCTGTACGTCACGCCGGTGACGCGCAGCGAATTCCTGCTCGGCAAGCAGTTGCCCTACGTCGGGCTGGCGATGCTGAACTTCCTGTCGATGACGCTGCTGGCGGTGACGCTGTTCGGCGTGCCGGTCAGCGGCAGCTTCCCGACGCTGGCGGCCGCCATGCTGCTGTTCTGCCTCATCGCCACCGGCATGGGCCTGCTGGTCTCGGCGGTGACGAAGAGCCAGATCGCGGCGATGTTCTTCGCCATGATCGGCACGTTGATCCCAGCCGTGCAGTTCGGCGGCCTGACCGACCCGGTGTCGTCGCTGCAAGGTGTCGGCCGCACCATCGGCGAGATCTATCCGGCCAGCCACATCTTCACCATCAGCCGCGGCGTGTTCAACAAGGCGCTGGACTTCTCCGACCTGTCGGCCTCGTTCCAGCCGCTGCTGCTGGCGGTGCCGGTGATCCTGGGTCTGGCCATCCTGCTGCTGAAGAAACAGGAGAGCTGAGGTGGAACGCAAACATCGAATTCATTCACCGCAGAGGGACGGAGGACGCAGAGTTGGCGCAGAGGAACTCGAACTCAACTCTGCGCACCTCTGCGTTACTCCGTTCCTCTGCGGTGAAGGCTGTTGGCTGTTGGCTGTTGATGCCTCGCGGCTGGCCGCTTGGCGCCATGGGTAGCTGAGATGCGCAGGAAGCTCGAGAACATCTACCGCCTGGGCGTCAAGGAGCTGTGGAGCCTGCGGCGCGACCCGGTGATGCTGGTGCTGATCGTCTACGTCTTCACGCTCTCGGTTTACACGGCGGCCAGCGCCATGCCCGAGACGCTGAACAACGCGCCGATCGCCATCGTCGACGAGGACCACTCGCCGCTGTCGCAGCGCATCGTGGCGGCCTTCTATCCGCCGCAGTTCGCCCCGCCGTCGATCATCGACCAGTCGCAGGTGGATGCGGGCATGGACGCTGGCGACTACACCTTCGCGCTGGTCATCCCGCCCAACTTCCAGCGCGACGTGCTGGGCGGGCGCAGCCCGCAGATCCAGCTCAACACCGACGCCACGCGCATGACGCAGGCCTTCACCGGCAGCGGCTACATCCAGCAGATCGTGAGCGCCGAGATCAGCGAGTTCGTGCAGCGCTATCGCGGCAGCACCGCGCTGCCGGTGGGGCTGGAGCTGCGCGCGCGCTTCAACCCGACGCTCGACAAGTCCTGGTTCGGCGGGCTGAACCAGATCATCAACCAGATCACCATGCTGTCGATCATCCTGACCGGCGCCGCGCTGATCCGCGAGCGCGAGCACGGCACCATCGAGCATCTGCTGGTGATGCCGGTGACGCCCTTCGAGATCATGGTTGCCAAGGTCTGGGCGATGGGCCTGGTGGTGCTGGTGGCATCGGCGTTGTCGCTGAACTTCGTGGTGCGCGGTGCGCTCGGCGTGCCGGTGGCCGGCTCGCTGTGGCTGTTCTTCGCCGGCGCCGCGCTGATGCTGTTCGCTACCACCTCGCTGGGCATCTTCATGGCAACCATCGCACGCAACATGCCGCAGTTCGGCATGCTGATGGTGCTGACCATCATGCCGCTGCAGATGCTGTCCGGCGGCAGCACGCCCTACGAGAGCATGCCGCTGGCGGTGCAGCACGTGATGCAGATCGCGCCGACCACGCACTTCGTCAAGCTCGGCAGCGCGATCCTGTTCCGCGGCGCCGGCTTCGACGTGGTCTGGCCGCAGCTCGCGGCGCTGGCGGTGATCGGCGCCGCGTTGTTCGCCTTCTCGCTGACGCGCTTTCGCAAGACGATCGCGCAGATGGCCTGACCTGGGCCCTGGAACCGCGGCCATGGTGTCGCTGGGCGCCGCAGCGCTGGACGATCCGAGCCTGCATGCCGCACCGGCCGTGGCCACGGCCGCCGGCGCCGACATCGAGCACGGT
>DAORHX010000408.1:0-3748 GCA_035438245.1 Rubrivivax sp. | reverse complement strand
TCTACACCGACCGCAAGCTGCGCTACCGGCTGAAGGACGGCGCGCCCGACCCGGCGTTCGTCGCCGCCGACCGCGCCGCGCTGGCGGCGATGGCGCGCGCCACGCTGGACGCCAGCAGCCGGCGCAAGGTGAGCCCGGTGTACGTGCTGCTCGACCATCTGCGCGAACCCGAATGGCGCACGCTGCTGCTGGCGCAGCAAAGCGAGTTCAGCCAGGGTTACGAGGCCTGGCGCAGCCGCATGGAGGTGGCGCGGCAGAAGAGCCTGGCCGGCGACATCCTGACGCTGGCCGACGAGACGCCGACGCAGGCGCTGTGGCTGGAGGCCAAGCGCCTGGCGGGCAACTGCCTGCTCAAGCTGCAGCACTTCGACCTGGCGCTGGAACAGTTCGACGCCGCACTGGCGATCGAGCCCGACGACAAGCCGAGCCTGGAAAAGCGCGCCGTCTGCCTGGGGCGGCTCGGCCGTCACGAGCAGGCCCGCGAACTCGTGCGCAGCCTCACCGAGCGCCATCCGCTCGACGCCGAGACCTGGGCGCTGGCCGGCCGTGTCGAGAAGGTGCACTGGATTTCGCGCTGGCGCGATGCGGCGCTGACGCCCGAGCAGATGCGCGAAGCCGCTGCGGCCGAGCTCGCCAGCCTGGAAGAAGCGATCGCGCCGTACCGCCAGGCCTTCATCGCCGAACCGTCGCACCACTATTCGGGCATCAACGCGCTGACGCTGCAGCTGCTGCTGCGCCACCTGGGCGGCGAGGCCAGCCCGACGCTGATCGACAACCTGGCCGGCGGCGTGCTGTGGGCCGCACTGAGCGCGCAGCAGCGCGAGCCGAAGGACTATTGGGCGCGTGCCAGCTTCGCCGAACTGTGCCTGCTGCTGAACCCCAAGGCCGCCGTGCAGCGCGAATACCGCAGCACGGTCGCCGCGGCGCAGCGCGACCGCTTCGCGCTGGAATCGACACGCGAGACGCTGCTGCTGCTGCGCGACCTGCAGTTCCGCCCCGACGAAACCGCCGCGGCCCTCGAAGTGCTGGAGCGCGAGATCGCGCGGCTGGCCGCACCCTTCCAGCCGCGCCAGGTGCTGCTGTTTTCCGGCCACATGGTCGACGCGCCCGATCGCCAGCAGCCCCGCCTGCCCGCGTCCAAGCTGCCGCAGGCAACGCAGGCGCTGCAGCAGGCGCTGGACGGCTTGCGTGTCGGCGACGGTGACCTGCTGCTCACGCAGGGGGCCGCCGGCGGCGACCTGCTGTGCGCCGAGGCCTGCCACGCCCGCGGCGTGCGCGTGCAATTGCTGCTGCCGCTGGACGAGCCCGAGTTCATCGAGCGCTCGATCCTGCCGTCCGCAGGCGGCGACGACTGGCTCCGGCGCTACTTCGAGCTGAAAGCCTCGCTGCCGGTGGCGCCGCGTGTCATGCCCGACGAGCTGGGCCCCTGCCCCAGGGGCGGCAACGCCTTCGAGCGCGCCAACCTGTGGCTGCTGTACAGCGCGCTGGCCTGGGGGCAGGACAAGGTGCGCTTCGTCTGCCTGTGGGACGGCGGCGGCGGCGACGGCCCCGGCGGCACCGCCCACATGTACAACGAGGTCAAGCGCCGCACCGGCCGCGTGACCTGGATCGACACCCGCAAGCTTTGACCGCAAAGGAGCCCGCATGACGCTGCTGCAACGACTGAAATCGGCCGGCCCGAAGCGCTTGCTGGCCCTGGATGGCGGCGGCATCCGCGGCGCGCTGACCGCCGGCTACCTGGTCGAGCTGGAAAAGCTGCTGCGCCAGCGTCACGACGACCCGCGGCTGGTGCTGGCCGACTACTTCGATTTCATCGGCGGCACCAGCACCGGCTCGATCATCGCCGCCGGACTGTCGATCGGCATGACAGCCAAAGACGTCAGCGACAGCTATCTGAAACTAGGGGGTGCCGCCTTCAAGAAGGTGCTGCTGCCGCTGAAGGCGCGCTTTTCCGCCGACGCGGTGCGCACGCAGCTGCAGCTGCTGTTCGGCGACCGCCTGCTCGGCGACGACAGCCTGCGCACCGCGCTGTGCGTGGTCACCAAGCGCGCCGACACCAACAGCATCTGGCCGATCCTCAACCACCCCGAAGGCAGGTACTACCCGCGCAACAGCAAGATGCCGCTGCGCGACGTGATCCGCGCGTCGACCGCCGCACCCACCTACTTCATCCCCGAGACGCTGGACGTCGGCGGGCAAAGCGGTGCCTTCATCGACGGCGGCGTCAGCATGGCCAACAACCCGGCGCTGACGATGTTCCTGGTGGCCACGTTGAAGGGCTTCCCCTTCCGCTGGAAGACCGGCCAGGACCAGCTGCTGCTGGTGTCACTGGGCACCGGGCAATGGCGCCAACAGAAGCTTCCGCAGGAAGTGAGCGACAACCACATCATCGCCAGCGCGGCCGCAGTGCCGGACATGCTGATGCAGGACGCCAACTGGCACAACCAGATGCTGCTGCAGGCGCTGTCGCGCAGCCCCACGGCAGCGGTCATCGACCGCGAGATCGGCGACCTGCACGACGACCTGCTGACGCCGCAGCCGCTGCTGTCGTATCTGCGCTACAACGCGACGCTCGAGCCCGACGCGCTGCGCGACCTGGGCCTGCCGCAGCTGAGCGCACGCGCCGATGCGCTGCGCGACATGAGCGACGCGGACAACCGCCATGAACTTCTCGACATCGGCCTGGCCGCCGCCCGGAAGCAGTTGCAGGCCGCCCACTTCCCCGCGGCTTTCGACCTGCAGGCAAGCGTTTGACCGCGGCGGAAGCCAAAGCGCTGTCACAAGATTGAGACAGTGGTGAACAACTCCCGCAATTGCGGGGGTGGTCGCATCCAACCTCTTGGTTTTCAAGGCGTTTTTCGTCGACCCCCACACCAACTGCCGAGCCGGCCGAGCTGCCTGTGTAACGCCAGTGCATCAGTTGCGTGGCGGGCACCGGCCGCGTTGTCTCCGGCAGGCTGCGGATGCCCTCCCCCGGCCGGGCTGTCCCCTTTGTTTTCAATGACTTAGCCGACATGCTCTGAGCTGGCATCGTTTCTGCAGTAAGAGGCGCGGGGCGGCGCGAGGTGCCGGTCCTTGTCATCAACCACTTGAGGAAACGATCCATGAACAAAACGCTACTCGCGTCGGCGATCGGTCTGGCGTTCGGCATTGCCGGTACCGCTTGGGCCAATCCGACCAACAACGGTGCCGCCGAAGGTTCGGGCGGCTCGCAGAATGCCGAAGCGCATTCGAACCAGTCGGGCCAGACGGGCGGCGCGTCCGCGAACGAGTATTCGCGCGTCAAGCAGGACAACTCGTCGGATAGCTCGAACTCCAACAACAACAACAGCAAGAACTACAGCAACAGCTCGACGAACAACAAGAGCTATTCGGACAGCTCGACCAACACCAAGAACTCGAACAACACCAAGAACGTCAGCCTCAGCGGCAACGACGGCGATGCCAAGGCTCAGGACTACGGCAACGCAGCGGCGAACAACGGTAGCACCGCGACCGCCAACTTCAGCAACGCCTTCAACACCAACAAGGCCATCGCTGTAAGCAAGCTCTCGGGCACGGTCACGAAGGTGTTTGTGCACGGCCTGGGCAACACAGCCACCAACAGCGGCGACGCCAGTGGCGGAAACGGCGGCAAGGGCGGCGCGGGCTACGGCGGCAAGAGCAGCAATTCCGCCAGCGGCGGCACGGCGACCGGCGGCAACGGCGGCAACGGCGGCAACGGCGGCGGCGGCAGCGGCGGCAACTC
>DAORHX010000407.1:0-3755 GCA_035438245.1 Rubrivivax sp. | reverse complement strand
GGAGCCGACGCCGACGGCCCGGGCCGAGCACAGCATCGCCGTGGTGCCGCTGCAGGCCCGCGGCGGCGACGCCGCAGCGGCGCTCTACGGCGAGCTGATCGCCGACGGCGTGATCGCGCTGCTGTCGCGCAACCGCGCGCTGCGGGTCATCTCCCGGCTGTCGACCTCGCGGCTGAAGGGGCTCGACGACCTGGGCGATGCGGTGCGCACGCACCTGGGCGCCAGCTACGTGCTGTCGGGCAGTTGTGTGGCGCATGGCGAACAGCTGGTGCTCATGGTGGAGCTGGCCGACACGCGCACCGCCAGCGTCGTCTGGGCCGAGCGCCTGCGCGGCCCGGCCGGCGACCTGTTCGCCGAGGAGAGCAGCCTGGTGCACGACATCGCCATGGGCGCCCACCTGGCGATGCTCAGCGCCGAGGTGCAGCGCATGCGCACGCAGCCCTACCCCAACCTGGACAGCTTCTCGCTGCTGGTGGGCGCGATCTCGCTGCTGCATCGCGCCAGCACGGCCGATTTCCACCGTGCACACGACGCGCTGTCGGCGCTGGCCGAGCGTGCGCCGCGCCAGGCCAGCCCCTTTGCATGGAAGGCGATGTGGCACTTCCTGCGCCTGGTCCGCGGGTTGTCGCCGCGGCCCGACGAAGACCGGCTGCGCGCCCACCAGGAGGCCGACCGCGCGCTCGACAACGACGCCTCCAGCGCCATCGCGCTGACGCTGAAGGGCCTGGTGACGGGCTTTCTCGAGCGCGACCTGGCGCAGGCCGAACGCTGGTACGAGCAGGCGCTCGCGCTCAACCCGAACGAGGCGCTGGCCTGGCTGTTCATGTGCACGCTGCGCTCCTGGCAGGGGCGGGGCCCCGAGTCCGCAGCGGCCGGCGAGCGCGCGCTGCAGCTGTCGCCGCTGGACCCGCTGCGCTACTACTACGACTCGCTGGCCGCGGCGGGCATGCTGGCCGACCATCGCTACGCCCGGGCGATCGAACTGTGCCAGCGCTCGCTGCGCGCCAACCGGCTGCACACCGCCACGCACCGCGTGCTGATCATCTCGCAGGTGTTGTCGGGCGACGAGGCCGGTGCGCGCCGCACCGCCGCGGCGCTGCTCGAACTGGAGCCGCAGTTCACCGTGCGTGCCTACGCGGCGCGCTATCCCGGCCAGGCGGCGGCGCACGCGGCCGGCTACGCGCGGGCGCTGCGCAGCGCCGGCATTCCCCAAGGCTGACGCACAGGAGCCGCCATGGCCGACTTGACGAGCATGACCTCCATGACATCGATGACCAGCATGACCTCGATGACGAGCATGACCGGCCGTGGCGCGCCGACCGGCCTGGCCGCGCTGGCGGGCCTGTACGGCGACCCGCTGGTCACCGAGGCGCTGATCGGTGCCGCGGCGCGCAATTCGCCGCAGACGCCGTCGCCGGCGCTGCCCGGCGCGCTGTTCCCGTTGCGCAAAGGGGCGTACGCCAAGGGCAAGCTGCCGGACACCGAAGACCCGGCACACATGGCCTGGTGGCAACCCGAGGTGCGCGGCCACATCTGCGCGCGCGAGCTGCACGCCGGACTGCACTTCCTGCCCGATGGCCCGCCTCGGGGGCAGACGGCCTTCGGCCTGTACCGGGTCGAACTCGCCCCCGTCGGCGTATTGCCGAACGACGCCGCCGCGACGCCGGTGACGGGCGCGCTGCAGCCGCTGGTCGTGCTGGAACGGCCGACGCGGGCGCAGTTCGACGTGCAGCTCGACCTGGTGCTGGCGCACGCGCGTTCGGACCAGCGGCGCGCGCGCATGCCGGAGATCCTCGCCCAGGTGCTGCCGCAGGTGCCGTTCTGGGCCAGCCTGCTGCCGCTCAGCCCGTGGCGCACGCCGCACACCTACGAGTTCGTCGGCATCGTGCTGAAGTTCGGCATGGAGGTCTGCCACCGCTTCAAGCACGCGCTGGCGGTGACGCGGCCCTCGGAGCTGTCGCCGCTGGTGCAGCCGATCCTGCAGACGCCGGGCTGGTCGGCCTTCCCCAGCGGCCATGCCACCGAGGCCTTCCTGTTCGTGCGCCTGATGGGCGGGCTGCTGTACCCCGGTCAGCCGGCCGCGGCTGCGCCGGACGGGCCGCTGGCCCTGTTCGACCAGGCGCTGCAGGTGCAGGCGTGCAGCATCGCCGACAACCGCGTCTATGCGGGACTGCATTTCCCGGTCGACGGCGTCGCCGGGCGGCTGCTCGGCCATGTGCTGGCCGACCACGTGATCGCCCGCTGCACCGGCGCGCACTGGACGCCGCGTCGCTACGTGGCCGGCCTGGCGCCCGACGACCTGATCCTCGACATGAGCGTGCCGATCGACGGCGGTGCGGCCGCACCGTACTTCCAGGCCGGTGCACCGCTCGGCCAGGCCGCCGCGAACCCGATCCTGGCCTTCATGTGGCAGCGCGCGCGCACGGAACTGGCGGGCCTCGGCTTCTGATGCCATGAAGTGGGGCCAGGACCTGCCCGGCGTGACGACCGGCATCGACTGGGCAGGGCACGGGGCGCTGCAGCGGGTCGACCCGTACCTGGTCTGGTTCGACCTGAGCGGCTTCGCCGGCGCGCAGCCCGAGGTCGGGCAGGGGCTGAAGTTCCTCGTCGAGTGGCCCGACGGCGGCGAGCGCTGCATGACGCCGACCCTGGCGCCGGACCAGGTGGCGGGGCTGCTGGACCTGACGGCCGCAGGCGTCATCTGCCGCTTCGAGCTGGCCACGCCGGTGGCCCTCGGCGCGGGGCTGGCCGCCGCTGCATCGTTGGCCGCGGGCACACCGCCGGCCGCCGTGCATGGCGCGCGCGCGCCGAGCACGCAGCCGGCGATCGTCGCGTTCATCGACTATGGCTGCGCCTTTGCCCACCGCAAGTTCCGCCGCTACCCCGACCAGCCCGGCAACACGGCGACGCGCGTGCTGGCGCTATGGGACCAGGAAGGGCAGCGCCGTGCCCGGCCCCCGCAGCCGGGACAGCCGCGACTGGCCTGGCACTGCCCGGCCGACTTCGGCTACGGCCTGGAAACGCTGCGCGAAGGTCCGGCCGGCGACGCCTTGCGCCTGGACGACTACATCGCGCACTTCCGCCGGGCCGACGGATCGGTGGACGAGGAGCGCTGCTACGCGCTGTCCGGCCACCATGCGGCCACGCGGCCCAGCACGCACGGCACGCACCTGATGGACATCGCCACCGGCTATCCGGACCCATCGGGCCGGCCTGCGCCGCGGCCGCATGCCGCCGACATCGTGTTCGTGCAGCTGCCGCGCTGGGTCCGCGGCCGCCAGGTCGGCGGGCTGCTGCGCGCCCATGTGCTCGACGCGCTGCACTACGTGCTGAGCCTGGCGCGGCCGGACAGCCGCGTGCTCGTCAACCTCAGCTACGGCACCTACGCCGGCCCGCACGACGGCAGCTCGATCCTGGAGCAGGCCATCGACCGTCTCGTCGAGCGCCACGCCGGCCGGCTGCAGGTCGTGGTCGCCGCCGGCAACGCCTACGACAAGGCGCTGCATGCCCGGGCCGTGGTCGAGCCCGGCCGGCATGCGTGCTTCGACTGGCACAACCTGCCCGACGACCCGAGCGACAGCTTCGTCGAGATCTGGCTGCCGGCCGACGCCACCGCGACCGACGTGCGTGTGGTGCCCCCGCACCGCGGTGACCCCGGTCCGTGGGTGGAAGCGGGCGCGGCCGCAGCCCTGCGCCGCGGTGATGGCGGCCTGGTCGCCGCGCTGGTGCATGCCGGGCACAGCGGCCAGGGGCGC
>DAORHX010000406.1:0-3758 GCA_035438245.1 Rubrivivax sp. | reverse complement strand
GCCGCAAGCCCGCCGCACAGGCGCGGCGGCACAAGCTGCGCTAGGCGCTCGGCGGTCCTTTGCGCCGCCCGCCGGGGCGAAGTGCGGCGTCCGCGCCACACATGGCGCGCTCCAACACAATTTCAGGTCGATTGCCTATTCGTTGCATTGCAACGTGTGACGTATGCTCGATTTGCGACGTCACGGTGCATGCCGTGGCGATCAGCCACAAGAAAGTCGTTGGGGAACGCAGTCATGAGCCAGGGCAAGCTGGGCTTCGTGCTCGAGTTGGTGTCTTCTACGCAAGATCTGCTCGATGCCTGTGCGGTGCGCGCTCAGGCCTATGGTCACCACCTTCCGGACATGGGAATCGGCCTGGCCGAGCCGGATGCACTCGACTTCGATCCCGGGACCACGGTGTTCGTGTGCCGCGACAAGCGCGATGGCCACGCGGTGGGCACGATGCGCATCCAGTCGAATGCGTTCGGCCCGCTGCTGATGGAAAGCAGTCTGAGCCTGCCTGCCTGGCTGCACGCCAGCCGAGCCGAGATCACGCGCCTGGCGGTGCGTGTCGGCGCCGACCCACTGGTTCGCCTCGGCCTGTGGAAAGCCAGCTATCTGTTCTGCGTGGCCAACCGGGTGGACTGGATGATCGTCGGCGCGCGCAACGAGGCGCTGATCCGCAACTATCGACGCCTGGGCTTCATCGACGCTCTCGGCCATGACGAGCTCGTGCCGCTGGCGCATACCGGCGGGTTGATGCACCGCATCCTGGCCTTCGACGTGGTTGCAGCCGAGCGGGCATGGGCTGCGGCCCGGCATCCGCTGTACGCCTTCATGGTGCAGACCCTGCACGAGGACCTGAAGGTCGACCTGCCTCAGCGTCAGCCTGCCCACCTGTTCCCTGCGGTGACCGGGCAGGTGCAGCTGGCGGCGGCCTGAGGCCGGGGCGCCGCGCGGCGTCTGCTCAGGCCGACTGGGTGTGGGGCTCGCGCTGGCGCAGCCAGCGGCCGAGCACCTGTTCCAGCTGTTGCTTCGTATAGGGCTTGGACATGAAGTCGTCCATACCGGCATTCAGACAGAGCTGGCGGTTGACGTCGGAGGTGGTCGCGGTCAGCGCCACCACCGGCACCCGCGGCAGGCCCAGGGTGCGCTCCTGGGCACGGATCTCGCGCGTCGCCGTCATGCCGTCCATGGTCGGCATGCGGCAGTCCATCAGCACCAGGTCCGGTCGGTCGACATCGCGCAGCGCATGGCGCACGGCTTGGCGGCCGTCCTTGACGCGTTCCGCCTTCACGCCGATGTGCTCCAGGTAGGCGGTGGCGATGACGGCGTTGACGTCGTCATCCTCGGCGATGAGCACGCGGCAGGGGCCACCCGTGGCGGACAGCTGTTCGGGCGCCGTGGGCTGCGCAGTGCCTTCCTGCGACGCCGCGGCCGGCAGCAGTGCAGTGAACAGTGCGCAGGTGCCCACGCCCACCGTGCTGCGGATGCCGATGTCACCGCCCATCGCCTGGGCGATGTCTCGCGCGATCGTCAGGCCCAGGCCGGTACCCTCGAAGGGCCGCGACGCCGCGCTGCCCACCTGGCGGAAGGCCTCGAAGACATGCGCCAGCTCGGAGGCTTCGATGCCCGGTCCGGTGTCCTGCACCTCGGCGCTGAGCCGGCCGGACTCGGCGTCACGCATCAGCGTCAGCGTGATCGAGCCTTGCTGCGTGAACTTCAGCGCGTTGCCGAGCAGGTTGTGCAGCACTTGGCGCACCCGGGCCGGGTCGCCGATCACCCAGCAGGGCTGGTTCAACTGCAGCGTCAAGGTGAAGACCAGCCCCTTTTCGGTGGCACGCACGGCGTACAACTCGGCCAGGTTCTGTACCACCGCACCGAGTTCGAAGCGCTCGCTGCGCATCGCGAACTGGCCGGCCTCGATGCGCGAGATGTCCAGCAGGTCGTTGATCAAGCCCAGCAGGTGCGTGCCCGAGGACTCGATCAGTTCGACACGCCGCGCCACGCCGGGGTCGACGGCCTCCAGATGCAACAGCCGGGCCACGCCGAGGATGCCGTGCAGTGGCGTGCGCAGCTCATGGCTGACGTTGCTGATGAACTGCGTCTTCACCGCGCTCTGGCGCAGTGCGAGCTTCAGCGCCTCGTCCTTCTCCAGTGTCAGCGCCTGCGCATGCAGACGCAGCATCAGCCCGTCGATCAACCGCTTCTCCGAGGCGATGGCCGTGGCCAGCAGCAGCCCGAGCAGCATCAGCACGCCGGTCCCGGCGATCGAGCCGAACTCGTCGCCGCGCAGGAACAGGCCCAGCGCGGTGAGCGAGATCATCGGCACCACGTAGGCCGCCGTCGAGCGCTTGCTGAACTGCAGGCCGAAGGTGGCGATGCAGGACACGCCGACGATCGCCGAACCCACCAGCGAGGTCAGCGGGATCGGCGCGGACATCATCGTGAATCCCGCCATACCCCAGACGAAGCCGTCGGCCAGCAGCCAGGCGTCGGTGGCACGGCCCCATGAGGCGCCGCCCGGCCGGCCGAGCCGCTCGTAGCGCAGGCTGATGACGATGCGCGCCGCGGCCACGCACAGCTTCACGGCCAGCCAGCCATCGACGATCGACGCCGGCACCGGGTTGTCACGCAGCTGCAGCGCCAGGAAGACCGCGAAGGCGGTGGCCACCAGCGTGCCCAGCCGCGTATGGCCGAGCACCATGTTCAACTGTTCGGCGGCGACCTCGCTGCGCAGCGCCGGGTCCAGCTGCGGCCCGAAGCGCTCGCCGAAGCGCGAGGTGCGGAACGGGCGGCTGATGGGGGCCTGCACCTGCACCTGCGCCTGCAGCAAGTTGCCGGGGACAGCGCTCACGACTCGGTCGTCAGGGCATCGAAGCCGGAGGGAACTTCGATGCGCAGCGCCTCGCAGGTGGACCTGACCAGCGCCAGCCGCTCGCTGGCCGGCAGGCTGGGGGCGCCACCGGTGAGGTCGCTGGCGAACTGGCTCAGCGCTTCCTGGCGATAGCGCGCCAGCGAACGCTGCCAGTCGCGCAGCAGCTGCAGCTTGACCAGGCTCGGGCTGTGCTGGAAGTCGTCGCTCAGCAGCACCGAGCCGCGCCCCAGTTCGAGGTCGGCGAACAAGCCCGGCAGCGGCATCTGGAATTCGTCGGGGTCGGAGGTGCCCGCACGAACGGCCCGGGCGCTGACGCGTGTGATTTCGCTCATCGCTGTGGTCCCTCGATCAACAGTGCACCTTGCCGCCGCCGCCTGGCTGGAAGATCCGGCAGCCATCGGCGGCCGGCGCGTGCAGACGGTCTGCGCGCTGGCCGCGATGATGCCACCGGCATTGCAACAACATGCGTCAACTATTGCGCGCTATTGCACGCGGCGCCGCTTGTCAAGCCCCTGGGTCAAACAGGTCGGGTTCGTCCGACAGCCGGGCGCGTTCGATCAACAGCAATTGCAGCTTCGTGCGCAGTCCGCCGCGCGCCGAGAAGCCGCCCGGCTGCCCGTTGGCGCCGAGCACGCGGTGGCACGGCACCACGGGCGCGAAGCGGTTGCGCGCCATCGCCTGGCCCACCGCCTGCGCCAGCAGCCGGTCGCCGAGCTGCTCGGCCACCTGGCCGTAGCTGCGTGTCTGGCCGCACGGGATGCGACGCACGGCTTCGTAGATGCGGGCATGCAGCGGCCGCACGCCGCGCAGGTCCAGCGGCAGCGCCGACAGGTCGACGCGCTCGCCGCGCAGCAGCGCGCCGACCACGTCGATCGCCTGCTGCACGACCGCCGGCGGTGCC
>DAORHX010000405.1:0-3761 GCA_035438245.1 Rubrivivax sp. | reverse complement strand
CGCCGACCAGCGCCACCGCCGCCGGCAGCGACGCCGCCAGCTCGGCGCCCGGCGCGTCGAAGGCGCCGTTGCGCGTGACGACGATGTTGCGCCGCTCGGGCAGCGGACGAAAGCGCGGCGGCAGCGACTGCCAGGTCTTGCGGCCCATGATCACCGCATGGCCGCGCGTCGCCGCCTTGAAGAACCGCATGTCCTCGGGCAGGTGCCACAGCAGCTCGTTGCCGCGGCCGATGACGCCGTTGCGCGCCACCGCGGCGATCAGCACCAGCTCGGGCGTCACACCGCCACCGGCGCCTTGATGGCGGCGTGGTGCTGGTAGTCGACGACCTCGAAGTCCTCGAAGGCGTAGTCGAAGATCGACGTCGGCCGCCGCTTGATGTGCAGCGTCGGGTACGGCAACGGCGTGCGCTGCAGCTGCGTGCGCACCTGCTCGACATGGTTGTCGTAGATGTGGCAGTCGCCGCCGGTCCAGATGAAGTCGCCGAGCTGCAGCTCGCACTGCTGCGCCAGCATGTGCGTCAGCAGCGCATAGCTGGCGATGTTGAACGGCACGCCGAGGAAGATGTCGGCGCTGCGCTGGTACAGCTGGCAGCTCAGGCGCCCTTCGGCGACGTAGAACTGGAAGAACGCATGGCAGGGCAGCAGCGCCATCTTCGACAGCTCGGCCACGTTCCAGGCGCTGACGATGATGCGTCGTGAGTCGGGGTTGCTCCTCAGCTGCTTGACGACCTCGGCGATCTGGTCGATGTGCCCGCCGTCGGGCGTGGGCCAGCTGCGCCACTGCACGCCGTAGACCGGGCCCAGGTCGCCGTCGGGCGCGGCCCACTCGTCCCAGATCGTCACGCCGCGTTCCTGCAGCCAGCGCGCGTTGCCGTCGCCGCGCAGGAACCAAAGCAGCTCCAGCGCGATGCTCTTGAAGTGCACCTTCTTGGTCGTCACCAGCGGGAAGCCTTCGTTCAAGTCGAAGCGCATCTGGTGGCCGAACACGCTGCGCGTGCCGGTGCCGGTGCGGTCACCCTTGGCCGTGCCATGCGCGAAGACATGGCGCATGAAGTCTTCGTACTGGTGGCGGATCGGGCGAGTCATGCTGCGCATTATCCCGCCGGCTGCAGCTCGAACTGCATCGCCGCCAGCCGCGCATACAGCCCGTCGCGGGCCACCAGTTCGGCATGGGTGCCCACATCCACGATCTGCCCGGCCTCCATCACCACGATGCGGTCGGCACGCAGCACGGTGGCCAGCCGGTGCGCGATGACCAGCGTCGTGCGCCCGCGCATCGCCGCCTCCAGCGCCGCCTGCACCATGCGCTCGCTCTCGGCGTCGAGCGCGCTGGTGGCTTCGTCCAGCAGCAGCAGCGGCGGGTTCTTCAGCATC
The DNA here is from genome assembly GCA_035438245.1 of Rubrivivax sp. Classification (GTDB taxonomy): domain Bacteria; phylum Pseudomonadota; class Gammaproteobacteria; order Burkholderiales; family Burkholderiaceae_C; genus Rubrivivax. Next base: position 2,387 of record DAORHX010000405.1, on the reverse strand, counting down.
GCGCGGGCGATGCTGATGCGCTGGCGCTGGCCGCCGGACAGGCGCACGCCGCGCTCGCCGAGGAAGCTGCGATAGCCGTCAGGCAGCGCGCTGATGAACTCGTGCGCGAAGGCCGCCTTCGCCGCGGCGACGACCTCGTCGTCGCTGGCGTCGGGGCGGCCGTAGCGGATGTTCTCCAGCGCGCTGGTCGAGAAGATCACGCTGTCCTGCGGCACGATGCCGATGCGCTGGCGCAGCTCGGTCAGCGAGGCCTGCGGCACCGCCACGCCGTCGACCTCGACGCGGCCGGCCTGCACGTCGTAGAAGCGCAGCAGCAGCTGCAGCACCGTGCTCTTGCCCGCGCCGCTCGGGCCGACCAGCGCCACCGTCTCGCCGGCGGCGACGTCGAGGCTGAAGCCGTGCAGCGTGTCCTGCTGCGGCCGCGACGGGTAGTGGAAGCGCACGTCGACCAGGCGGCACGACGAGCCGCCGCGCGCCGGCGGCAGCGGCGTCGGCGCGAGCGGGTCGGCCACCGGCGAGCGCGCCGCCAGCAGCTCCATCAGCCGCTCGGTGGCGCCGGCGGCGCGCAGCAGGTCGCCATAGACCTCGGACAGCACGGCGACGGAGCCGACCAGGATGATGACGAAGACGACGGTCTGCCCCAGGTGGCCGGCGCTGATGCGGCCCTCCATCACCGCCTGCGTGCCCTGGTACAGGCCCCACAGCAGGGCGCCGAAGGTGGCGGTGATGATGAAGGCGACGAGCAGCGAGCGCACGCGCGTGCGCTTGCGCGCGACCTCGAACGCGTGCTCGGTGGCGGCGGCGAAGCGCGCCGCCTCGCGCGGCTGCTGCGTGAAGCTCTGTACCACCGGCACTGCGTTCAGCACCTCGGCGGCGATCGCACTCGAGTCGGCGACGCGGTCCTGGCTGGCGCGACTGAGGCGGCGCACGCGGCGGCCGAAGTACAGGCTCGGCAGCACCACCAGCACCAGGATGCCGAGCACCTGCGTCATGACCCACGGGTTGGTGACCACCAGCAGGATCAGCGCGCCCAGCCCCATCACGCTGTTGCGCAGGCCCATGCTCAGGCTCGATCCGACCACGGTCTGCACCAGCGTGGTGTCGGTGGTCAGCCGGCTCAGCACCTCGCCGGTCTGCGTGTGCTCGAAGAACGCGGGGCTCTGCTCGACCACGTGGGCATAGACCGCGCTGCGCAGGTCGGCGGTGATGCGCTCGCCGAGCCAGCTGACCATGTAGAAGCGCGCCGCGGAGAACACGCCCAGCGCCGCGCCGACGCCGAACAGCGCGAGGAAATGGCCGCGCAGCGCGAGCAGCCGTTCACCCGGCTCGGCGCCGACCAGGCCCTGGTCGATCAGCGAACGCAGCGCCAGCGGGAAGGCCAGCGTGCTCAGCGCCGCCAGCACCAGGAACAGCAAGGCCAGCGCGACGCGGCCGCGATAGGGCCGGATGAACGGCAGCAGGCCGGACAGCGAACGCGGCGATCTCGCCGCGGCACGGGCGTCTTTTTCGGGCATGGGTGCGAGTCTATGCGGCAGCGTCGCGCGGGCCGTTGCGGCGCAATATCACGCCGCCTGTCCGTTCGCCCGCAGGCCGCCCGGGCTTTGTGGTCGAATCTAGGGGCGACGTGCGTGCGCCAGTTGCGCCATCATTCAATCCATGTTCGATCCTGCCGCCGAACCCCGCTGGATGCGCCGCTGCACGGCGTTGGCGCTGAGACTGGGCTTCCTGCCGTCGCTGGCCGGCCTGAGCCTGCTGCTTGTGCTGGGGGTGCTCGGGCTGACGCAGCTCGCCGTGTCGCTGATCGGCCACGGCCCGAAGCCGGTGGCGCTGCTGGTGGCCGGCGCGATGTCGCTGGTGCTGTCGCCCTTCCTGGCCGCATGGCTGCTGCAGCTGATGTTCCAGCTGCATGCCGCGCGCCAGCGCCACAGCGTCAGCGCCACCAAGGACGAGCTGACCGGCGCGCACAACCGCCGCCATTTCCTGCAGATGGCCGAGCGCGAATGGGCGCGCAGCCGGCGCTATGGCGAGGACGGCGCGCTGCTGCTGATCGATGCCGACCAGTTCAAGACGCTGAAGGCCAGCCACGGCAATGCCTGCTGCGACGCGCTGCTGCGCGAGCTGACGCGGCTGGTGACGCAGTCGCTGCGCCAGCCCGACCTGCTGGCACGCTACGGCGCCGAGACCTTGATCGTCTACCTGCCGAACACCGACCCGATGGGGGCGCTCGATGTCGCCGAGCGTATCCGCGAGCGTGTCGCCGGCCACACGCTGCGCTGGCAGACCAGCGGCGTGAGCAGCACGGTCAGCATCGGCGTGGCCTCGGTCGGGGCCACGCATGTCACGCTCGAAGCGCTGGTGCAGGACGGCGTGGGTGCGCTGCAGGCGGC
>DAORHX010000404.1:0-3803 GCA_035438245.1 Rubrivivax sp. | reverse complement strand
GGAGGAGGAAAGAGGGATAGTGTAGAGGAGTGGGTTATTAAGATTTGATGAAAATTGGGTTGTTTTGTTTTTCAAACAGAAGGCGGCATAGGAGGTAGGTCAGTAGCTGAAGTTCAGGCGTGTGCTCTTCGCGGCATAGGGCATGCCTTGCGCGTCGTAGCACACCACCTGCACACCGGGCGCGATGCCCCAGGCGCCGGCGCGCTCGGCCAGCGCGTCGCGCTCGGGCAGCGGGTGGCGGCCATTGCGGCCGGTCTTTGCGCCGGACAGCTCGCGGTCGAGGTGCACATGCAGCGCGCCCGGCAGGTGCCCTGCGGCGTAGGCGCGCTCGCCGGCGTCGGCATCGGCCAGCTCGAAGCTGCAGTCGAGCAGCACCAGCGGCGCCTTCGCGGTCATCAGTGCCTGCAGTCGGCTGGCGCTGATCAGGGTGTCGTGGGTAGGCATCGGGGGTTCAGCCTTCGGGTGAGGTCTTGGTGACGGCAGTGGCGCGGCCGAGCAGGGTGGACGCCAGGCCGGCCGCGGCGATCAGCAGCATGCCGGCCAGCGCCATCCATGACAAGCGCTCGCCGAACAGCAGCACGCCGTAGAACACCGAGAACAGGATGCCGGTGTATTGCAGGCCGGCGTTGGCCAGCGTCGAGCCGATCGCGAACGCGCGCGTGATCATCAGCTGTGCGGTGGTGGCGAGCAGGCCGACCGCCAGCAGCAAGGCCGCGCCGTAGGCGCCGTGGCGGCTGGCGCCGGTCCACAGCATCGACAGCGCGCCGGCGACGACGCCGCCGAGCGCGAAATAGAAGACGATGCGCGGCTCTGGTTCGCCGCGGCGGCCCAGCGCGGTGACCTGCAGGTAGGCCATCGCCGCGATCATGCCCGACAGCAAGCCGGCCAGGCCGTGCCACAGCTGGTGCGGCTCGAGCGTCGGCCGCAGCACCAGCGCCACGCCACCGAAGCCCACCAGCACCGCGGCGAACAGCCGCCCGTCCACCTGCGCGGCGCCGGCCAGCACCGCGCCGCCCAGCAGGAACAGCGCCATCCATACCGACGACATGTAGTTCAGCGTCACCGCGGTGGCCAGCGGCAGCCCGCCGATCGCATAGAACCACAGCCCGAGCGCGATCACGCCGCACAGGCTGCGCCAGAAGTGCATCGCCGGCACCGTGGTGCGCAGGCTGGCGCGCTGCGCGCGCGTCACCGCATACGCGAGCAGCATGCCGACGAGGCCGCGGTAGAAGACGATCTCGCCCGCCGGATACAGCGCCGATGCCAGCTTGACGCACACGCCCATCGTCGCGAACAGCAACGATGCGCCGAGCATCAGCAGCGGTGCCTGCAGCCGCGCGCGCATCAGGGGCCTGCGCGCTCGTCGCGCAGCGGTGCGAGCGCTTCGGAGCGGCCACGCGCGCTCACGCGATCAGCGCCGCGCTATCTCGCGCCGGTACCACTCGTGGAAGTGCTGCATGCCGTCTTCCATCGGGCTCTGGTAGGGGCCGACCTCGTCGTCGCCGCGCTCCATCAGCGCGCGCCGCCCGGCGTCCATGCGTTGCGCGATCTCGTCGTCCTCGACGCAGGTCTCCATGTAGGCGGCCTGCTGCGCCTCGACGAATTCGCGCTCGAAGGCGGCGATCTCCTCGGGGTAGTAGAACTCGACCATGTTCAGCGTCTGCCGTGGCCCGCGCGGGTGCAGCGTCGACACCACCAGCACGTGCGGATACCACTCGACCATGATGTTCGGGTACAGCGTCAGCCAGATCGCGCCGTGCGGCGGCCGGCGCTCGCCGCTGTAGGCGAGCAGCGCCTCCTGCCAGCGGCGGTAGGCCGGCGAGCCTGCGCGCGTCAGCGACTCCTGCAGGCCCACCGTCTGCACCGAATAGTGCTCGCCGAACTCCCAGCTCAGGTCGTCGCAGGTCACCAGTCCGCCCAGGCCCGGGTGGAACGGCGCGACGTGGTAGTCCTCCAGATAGACCTCGATGAAGGTCTTCCAGTTGTAGTCGCACTCGTGCATCTCGATGCGGTCGAGCACGTAGCCGCTGAAGTCGAGTGCCGCCGTGGCGCCGCAGTCGCGCAGCACGCCGCGCACGTCGCGGCCGCGGTCGTCGAACAGCAGCCCCTGCCAGCGGTGCAGCGCATAGGCGTTCAGGTGCAGGCACGGGTCGGAGTCGAAATGCGGCGCGCCGACCAGCCGGCCGTCGAGGCCGTAGGTCCAGCGGTGGATCGGGCAGACGATGTGCTCGCGCGTGTGGCCGCGGCCGCGCAGCATCTGCGCCTGGCGATGGCGACAGACGTTGGACATCAGCCGCACGCCCTGCGCGTCGCGCACCAGCGCACGCCCCTCGCCCTCGTGCGGCAGCGTGTGGTAGTCGCCGGGCTGTCCGGTCCACAGTTCGTGGCCCACGTAGCGCGGGCCGGCATCGAAGATCAGCGCGCGTTCGGCTGCGAACTGGCCCTCGTCGAAATAGGTTGTTGCAGAAAGCTGAGTGCGGCTGCGCTCGAGAGCTGTGAGACTGATGCTCAGGTCCGACATGATCCGAAGGATCTCCATGATTGGGTATGTCAACCTCCCACCCGGTGGCCCCGCGGATGGGTTTGATGCGAACGCCCGCGTCTGGCGTCGCGGGCGAGGGCGGGATTCTACCCAGCGGGCGCGCGCCGCACGCAGGGCCGGACACCGGCGCTGCGTGCGGCGCGCGCCCGCGCGCTTAAAATCGCCGACCGCCCTTCGCCGCCCACCATGCCACCGCGTTCATCCACCGCTGCCCTCGAGGCGCCCAGCTACGAGCAGGCGCTGGCCGAACTGGAAGCGCTGGTGCAGGCGATGGAGGCCGGCAAGATGCCGCTGGACAAGCTGCTGGCCAGCTATCAGCGGGGTGCCGAACTGCTGCAGCTGTGCCGCGGCCGCCTGCAGGTGGTCGAGGACCAGGTCAGGCTGCTCGAGGACGGAGCGCTGAAACCGTGGTTGCCTGCATGAGCCTTCGCGAGCGCGCGCTCGGCGAACCGCGCGCCGCAGCCCGGGGTTTCGCGGGCTGGATGCAGGCGGAGCTCACGGCCGTCGAACGTGCGCTCGAGGCGTGGGTGCCGGCCGACGCGCCGGCAGGCCTGGGCGAGGCGATGCGCTACGGCGTGCTCGACGGCGGCAAGCGGCTGCGTCCGCTGCTCGTGCTGGCCTCGTGCCAGGCGGTGCAAGGTGAACGCGAGGCGGCGCTGCGTGCAGCGGTGTCGGTGGAGCTGATCCATGCCTACTCGCTGGTGCATGACGACATGCCGTGCATGGACAACGACGTGCTGCGCCGCGGCAAGCCGACCGTGCACGTGCGCCACGGCCAGGCGCAGGCGATGCTGGCCGGCGATGCGATGCAGGCGCTGGCCTTCGAGGTGCTGACGCCGGACACCGGGGTGGCGCCGGCGCTGCAGGCCAGGCTGTGCGCGTTGCTCGCGCGTTCGGCCGGGCATGCCGGCATGGCCGGCGGCCAGGCCATCGACCTGGCGAGCATCGGCAAGCCGCTGGACGAGCAGGCGCTGCGCGACATGCACCGGCGCAAGACCGGGGCGCTGCTGCAGGCCAGCGTGCTGATGGGTGCGGCCTGCGGCGCATGCGATGCGCATGCGTGGCAGGCGCTGTCCGACTACGGCGCGGCGCTGGGCCTGGCGTTCCAGGTGGTCGACGACATCCTCGACGTCACCCAGGAATCGCACACCCTCGGCAAGACGGCCGGCAAGGACCTGAACGACAACAAGCCGACCTACGTCTCGGTGCTAGGCCTGGACGCGGCGCGCCGGCAGGCCGCCGCGCTGCGCGACCGCGCGCA
>DAORHX010000403.1:0-3812 GCA_035438245.1 Rubrivivax sp. | reverse complement strand
CGTCAGCAGGTCGATGCCGGCGACGCGCGCGCGCACGCGCGTGCCGCGCGGCAGGCTCTCGGTGCCGGGCACGCGGAACACCAGCGGCAGCGTGTCGGCGCGCACCAGCCCGTCCCGCATCACCGCGGCCTCGAGCTCGGTGGCGTCGTTCTGCTGCAGCCAGCGCAGCGTCCAGAAGCGCTCGATCGTGTTCTGGAAGTCGTTGTAGCTGGCGTAGGCCGCGTCGAAGCCGGAGATGATCGACAGCAGGGCCGAGTCCTTCGGCTTGAACGGCGCGGCCAGCGCCGCGGTGCGTCCGTGGCGCGCGCAGGCGATGATCTGCCACTGGTTGACCAGGTCGACATAGCGGCGCAGCGGCGAGCTGGCCCAGGTGTACTGCGCGACCCCCATGCCGGCATGCGGCGCGGGCCGCGTGCCCATGCGTACCTTGACGCCCGGTGCCAGCGCGGCCTGGCTGCGGTAGATGCCGGGCACGCCGCACTGCGCGAGCCAGCCGCCCCAGGTGCTGTTGGCCAGGATCATCGCCTCGGAGACGATCAGGTCCAGCGGCGCGCCGCGCTGCCGCGGCGCGATCTGCACGGCCTCGTCGCCGGCAGGCTCGCCGTCCCCGTCTTCGAGCCGGAAGGCATAGTCCGGGCGCGTGAAGATCTCGGGCTTGCCGCGCACCACTTCGCGCTGCGCCTTCAGCTGCTGCGCCAGGCGGAAGGCGAAGGCCAGCTCCGCCGCGTGCGCGTAGTCGGCCGGCGCATCGCCGCGCAGCGAGGCTTCGGTGATGACACCATCGAGCAGGTCGTGGCGCAGGTTGCTGACGATGCGCACGCGCTCGAGCCGGGTCTCGCTGTTCTGGATCGCCAGCGTCGCCTCGTCGAGGCTCAGGTACAGGCTCACCGCCGGGCAGTCGTTGCCGGCCGTCAGCGTGTAGGCCTGCACCACCGCGTCGGGCAGCATCGTCAGCTTCCAGCCCGGCATGTAGACGGTGGACAGCCGTTCGCGCGCCAGCCTGTCCAGCGCCGAATCGGGCTGCAGTGCCAGCCCCGGCGCGGCGATGTGGATGCCGAACACCACCGTGCCGCTGCCGAGCCCCTGCACCGACAGCGCGTCGTCGATCTCGGTGGTGGCCGAGTCGTCGACCGAGAAGGCTTGCGCCGCCGACAGCGGCAGCGTGTCCTTGATCGCCGGCACGTCGCACGCGGGGAAAGCCGTGCCCTTGGGGAAGGCCTCGAACAGGAAGCGCCGCCAGTGGAACTGGTAGGGGCTGGCGATCGCGCCGGCCGCCTTCAGCAGCTCCAGCGGCGGCCGCTGCGCGCGCCTGGCGGCCTCGACCACGGCCTTGTACTCGGGGCCGTTCTTGTCCGGCTTGAACAGGATGCGATACAGCTGCTCGCGGATCGGCGCCGGACAGTCGCCGGCTGCCAGCTGCCCGGCCCACTGCTCGATCTGCAGGGCCTGCTGGCGCTTGCGCTCGATGCCCAGCAGCGCCGCCTTGACGATGTCCTCGGGCGCCTTCTTGAACATGCCGCGGCCGAGCCGGCGGAAGTAGTGCGGCGCCTCGAACAGCCGCAGCAGCGCTGCCGCCTGCTGCTCGATGCCGGCGTTGGCGTCGAAATAGTCGCGCGCCAGGTCGGCGAAGCCGAACTCGGCCTCGGGCGCGAATTCCCAGGCCAGGTCCAGGTCGATCTGCTGCGCCAGCGCGTTCGCGCGCGCCATCAGCTCGGCCGGCTGCGGCGCGGCGAAGCGCAGCAGCACGTTGGCGGCCTTGACCTTGACGCGCTTGCCCGTCTCCAGCTCGATCTGCATCGACGTCTCGGCCTCGGACATCAGGCGGCCGGCGAGAAACTTGCCGCCGTCTTCGAACAGTGCGTACATGGGGCGCGATTGTCGCCGCTGCGCCGACCGGCGCCGCGCCCGCGCGCAACGAAGCGTGCGACAGACCACGCCGTCGCCGGGCGGCCCTCGCGGCTGAGGCACACTTCGCTTCCTGCGCGGCCGCCGGTCGGCCCGACGCCATTTCCAGCACAGCCAGAAAAGGACCCGAGACATGAACGGCCAGATGCAATCCCACCCGCTGCTGATCTCCAATCTGCTGGTGCACGCCGAGCGGCACCACGGCGAGCAGCAGATCGTCTCGCGGCGGGTCGAAGGCGACATCCACCACTACACCTACAAGGAGCTCGCGGCGCGCTCGCGCCAGCTGGCCAAGGCCCTGGCCGCGCTGGGTGTCGCGCCCGGCCAGACCGTCGGCACGCTGGCCTGGAACGGCTACCGCCACATGGAGCTGTACTACGGCGTGTCCGGCTCCGGCGCGGTGCTACACACGCTGAACCCGCGGCTGCACCCGGACCAGGTGGTCTACATCGCCGACCATGCCGAAGACTAGGTGCTGTGCTTCGACCTGACCTTCCTGCCGCTGGTCGAGGCGGTGGCCCATCGTGTCAAGACCATCAAGCACTTCGTGCTGATGACTGACCGCGCCCACATGCCGGCGCAGACCAAGGTGCCGAACCTGCTGTGCTACGAGGAGCTGCTGGCCGCGCAGGACGACCGCTACGAGTGGCCGCAGTTCGACGAGAACGCCGCCAGCTCGCTGTGCTACACCAGCGGCACCACCGGCAACCCCAAGGGCGTGCTCTACAGCCACCGCTCGACCACCCTGCACACCTACGCCGGCGCGCTGCCCGATTCACTGAACGCTTCGGCGCGCGACGCGATCCTGCCGGTGGTGCCGATGTTCCACGTCAACGCCTGGGGCCTGCCCTATGTCGCCTGCCTGGTCGGCGCGAAGATGGTCTACCCCGGCGCGGCGCTCGACGGCAAGAGCCTGTATGAACTGTTCGAGAGCGAAGGCGTCACCATGTCGGCCGGCGTGCCCACCGTCTGGCAGGGGCTGCTGGCCTACACCGATGCCAACAACCTGAAGTTCAGCACGATGAAGCGCACGGTGATCGGCGGCTCGGCCTGCCCGCCGGCGATGATGGAAGCCTTCGAGCACAAGTACGGCGTGCATGTGCTGCACGCCTGGGGCATGACCGAGATGAGCCCGCTGGGCACGGTGTGCACGCTCAAGCCCAAGCATCTGGCGCTGCCCGCCGCCGAGCGCATGGCGGTGCAGGCCAAGCAGGGCCGCGCCGTCTTCGGCGTGGACATGAAGATCATCGACGCCGAAGGCAAGGAGCTGGCGCGCGACGGCAAGGCCAGCGGCGAGCTGCTGGTCAAGGGACCGTGGATCGTCTCGAAGTATTTCAAGGGCGAGGGCGGGGACCCGCTGGTCGACGGCTGGTTCCCGACCGGCGACGTCAGCACCATCGATGCCGACGGCTACATGCAGATCACCGACCGCAGCAAGGACGTGATCAAGTCCGGCGGCGAATGGATCGGCTCGATCGACATCGAGAACATCGCCATGGCGCACCCGGCGGTGGCGATGGCCGCGTGCATCGCCGCCTTCCACCCGAAGTGGGACGAGCGCCCGCTGCTGGTGGTGGTGAAGAAGCCCGATGCCAAGCTCACGCGCGACGAACTGCTGAAGTTCTTCGAAGGCAAGATCGCCAAGTGGTGGACGCCCGACGACGTGGTCTTCGCCGAGGCGATCCCGCTCGGCGCCACCGGCAAGATGCAGAAGAACAAGCTGCGCGAGATGTTCAAGGACCACAAGCTGCCGACCGCCTGAGCTCGGCGCTGCTGCGCGGCGGCTCCGCCGCGGCGGTCCCCCGCCGGCGCCCATCGAGACTTCCCGGCGCCGCGCCCTGCGCGGGGCCGAGCAAAGTGGCCGTGCCCTGGCTGGCTCGACAGTGCGGCTTCAGCGCCGCGCCGGC
>DAORHX010000402.1:0-3826 GCA_035438245.1 Rubrivivax sp. | reverse complement strand
AGGTGGGCACGTTGTTCAGGATCGGCTTCTCGCCCAGGTAGAACTCGATCATCTTCGGCACGTACGGGTAGATCGACTTGTCGTCGGCCACGCCGGTGCCGATGGCATTGGCCAGCGTGATGTTGCCGCTGCGGTACACGCCCAGCAGCCCGGCGCAGCCCAGCGTGCTGTCCTTGCGGAACACCGACGGGTCCATGAAGTCGTCGTCGACGCGCCGGTAGATCACGTCCACCCGCTTCGGCCCCTGCGTGGTGCGCATGAACACATGGTCGTCGCGCACGAACAGGTCCTGGCCTTCGACCAGCTCGACCCCCATCTGCTGCGCCAGGAACGCATGCTCGAAGTACGCGCTGTTGTACATGCCCGGCGTCAGCACGACGACCACCGGGTCCACCACCGACGCCGGCGCCACCGCACGCAGCGTCTCCAGCAGCAGGTCCGGATAGTGCGCCACCGGTGCCACGCGATGCAGCGCGAACAGGTCGGGGAACAGCCGCATCATCATCTTGCGGTCTTCCAGCATGTAGCTGACGCCGCTGGGCACGCGCAGGTTGTCCTCGAGCACGTAGTAGCTGCCGCTGCCGTCGGCATTGGCCGCGCGCACGATGTCGATGCCGGCGATGTGCGAATACACGCCGCCCGGCACGTCGACACCGCGCATCTCGGGCCGGTACTGCGCGTTGTTCAGCACCTGCTCGGCCGGCACCAGCCCGGCCTTGAGGATCTCCTGCCCGTGGTAGACGTCGTGGATGAAGCGGTTCAGCGCGGTGACACGCTGGCGCAGGCCCTTCTCCATGTCCTGCCACTCGTGGCTGGGAATGACGCGCGGAATCAGGTCGAACGGGATCAGCCGTTCGGTGCCGGCGCCGTCCTCGTCCTTCGCGCCATAGACGGCGAAGGTGATGCCGACGCGGCGGAAGATCATCTCGGCCTCTTCACGCCGGCCGCGCATCAGCTCGGGCGGTTGCGCTTGCAGCCAACGCTCGTAGTGCCGGTAGTGGTCACGCACCGCGCCGCCGCCGGCGCGCATTTCATCGAAGCTCGGGGGCATCAACAGCTCCTCGGATCAACTCGAACTAGCAACATTCGGGCCCGCGCTACGCGACACGCCGCGTGTCGACGCCGACCTGCAGCGTGTGTCGCCCGCCGCCGCGGATCACGCCGCGCAGCGGCGTGACGTCGCCGTAGTCGCGGCCGAGCGCCAGCCGCACGTGGCCGCTGCCGGGCACGACGTCGTTGGTCGGGTCCAGTTCCAGCCAGCCGCCGTCGCCCACGCCCGGCGTGTCGGGGCAGTAGACCTGCACCCAGGCGTGCGACGCATCGGCGCCGACCAGCGCCGGCTGCCCCGGCGGCGGCTGCGTCAGCAGGTAGCCGCTGACGTAGCGCGCCGCCAGGCCGAGCATGCGCAGCATGCCGATCATCAGGTGCGCGAAGTCCTGGCACACGCCGCGCCGCTGCTCGAAGGCCTGCCGCAGCGGCGTGTCGACCTCGGTGCTGGCGCCGTGGAACTCGAAGTCTTCATGGATGCGGTGCATCAACTGCAGCGCGCCGACCGCCAGCGGCACGCCGGCACCGAAGCTGGGCGCAGCGTAGTCGCGCAGCGCGTGCAGGCGCGGCACATAGGGCGACGGCTGGGCGAACTCCACCGCCGCATCGTAGCGGGCGCCCGCCTCGTAGCGCAGCCTTCGGCGCACGTCCTCCCAGCGCGGCGCATGCCCGGCAGCCGGCGCCGATGCCGCGGGCATCAGTGCGACGCGGCTGCGCGCCGTGACGCCCAAGCCGCGGTGCGGCAGGCTCAACGAGAACAGCGTGCGCGCATTGCCGTAGCCGTCGCTGTCGTGCAGCAGCTGCGGCGGCGTCGGCTCGATCTGCAGCTCGTGCGCCAGCAGTTGCTGGCGCGCATCCTGCAGCGGCTGCAGATAGGCCAGATGCTGCGCCTGCGTCACCGGCGCGGCGTAGCGATAGCGTGTCTGGTGCACGACCTCGAGCTCGACCGGCGCGGCCTCAGACATGCTGCAGCTCGTCGCCGGTGGCCGCATGCGCGAAGAAGCGGTGCCCCAGGTCGTCGGACAGCCCCGCACCGCCGAAGCGCAGCCGCTCGCACAGCGGCCGCAGCACGGCCAGCACCGGCGCCGCGTCGGCGCCGCGCAACTCCTCCAGGCCGAGGCCGGCACCGGCGAGCGGCAGCCGCGCCAGCAGCGCGCCGATGAACTCGTCGCCGCCGGGCAGCTTGCCGAGCTCGGTGCGCAGCCGGCGCAGCACGCCGGCCAGTGAACGCGGGTTGGCGCTGTCCAGCACCAGCAGGTCGGTCAGCGCCAGCAGGTCCTCGTGTCGCTGGTAGCGCGCACGGAAGGTGATCGCGCTGTCGAACAGCTCGAGCAGCAGCTCCATGCCCGAGGCGTGGTGCAGCGTGCCGTTGTCGACGAAGGCCGCCAGCTGCGTCGCCAGGCCGATCAGCCGCTCGAGCAGCCGGCCGACGGTGAGGAAGCGCCAGCCGTGGTCGCGTGTCATGCGGTCGGTCTGCGCGCCGGTGACGGCCGCCAGCTGCACGCCCAGCCGGTCCAGCGCCGGCAGCACCTGCGCCGGCGCCGGCAGCACACCGTCGGCGCGCAGCGCGGCGAGCTGCACGCCCATCTCGCGCACCACGCTCCATTGCTCGGTCGACAAGCGCTCGCGCAGCGCCTGCGCGGCACGCTCCAGCGCGCCGAGGTTGAAGGCGATGCTGCTGCCACCGGGGTCGGCCAGCGCGGCCAGCAGCGCGCGTTCGAACAGCTGCGGTGCGCGGTTCAGCGTCGGCACGCCCCACGGCGCCAGACCGAGCTGCACCGCCAGCGCCGACAGCGCCGCGCGCAGCGCTTCGGGCGCGTCCTCGTCGGTGTCGTTCAGCATCAGCAGCGCGCGCGCCAGCCGCACCATCTGCTCGGTGCGCTCGGTGTAGCGGCCGAGCCAGAACAGGTTCTCCGCGGTGCGGCTCGATACCGGCGGGCGCCGCGCGGCGATGTCGTCGACGCTCAAGGAGCTGGGCAGCATCGAGAAGCTGTCCACCGGCCCGTCGGTCAGCACCCAGGTGTCCAGGCTGGAGCCGCCGCGCTGCATCGACACGCTGGCGCCATCGGCCTTGGCAACGCGCGTCATGCCGCCGGGCAGCACGTGCCAGCGTCCGCCGGGCTCGCCGATCGCGTAGACACGCACCATTGCCGGGCGCGCCATCATGGTGCCGTGCTGCCATACCGGTGCACGCGAGAAGCGCACGCGGTCGGTCAGCGTCCAGGCATCGGGGTCGTCGTCGATGTCGGCAGCGTCCGGCGGCTGGGCCGGCGCGCGCTCGGCATGCGTGAAGGTGCTGCGCACGAGCTTCTGCCCGAGCAGCGGCCGCACGTCCTGCCATGCCGCGGCCTCGCCGCACCACCAAGTCGGCAGCGCCGGCAGCAGCAGCTCCTGCCCCAGCAGGCGGCGTGCGATCGCCGGCAGGAAACCCTGGATCGCCGGCGATTCGAGGAAGCCGCCGCCCAGCGCGTTGGCGAGCACGACCTGCCCGGCACGCACCACCTGCAGCAGCCCGGGCACGCCCAGCGCCGAGTCGGCGCGCAGCTCCAGCGGGTCGCACCAGTCGTCGTCGAGGCGGCGCAGCAGCGCATGCACCGGCTCCAGCCCTTCGACCGTCTTCAGCAGCAGGCGCTGCTCGCGCACCACCAGGTCGCTGCCCTCGACCAGCGGCAGCCCGAGATAGCGCGCCAGGTAGGCGTGTTCGTAGTAGGTCTCGCTGTAGCGCCCGGGCGTCAGCAGCGCGACGCGCGGCGCGGCGCCGCCGGCAGCCGCGCGCGCC
>DAORHX010000401.1:0-3837 GCA_035438245.1 Rubrivivax sp. | reverse complement strand
GCCATGCCGGTGAGCTTCTTGTTCAGCTCGGGAATGACCCTGCCGACGGCCTTGGCCGCACCGGTGCTGCTCGGGATGATGTTCTCCAGGATGCCGCGGCCGCCGCGCCAGTCCTTGTTGCTCGGCCCGTCGACCGTCTTCTGCGTCGCGGTGGCGGCGTGCACGGTGGTCATCAGCCCGCGCTTGATGCCCCAGTTGTCGTTCAGCACCTTGGCCACCGGCGCCAGGCAGTTGGTGGTGCAGCTGGCGTTGCTGATGATCGCCTCGCCGGCGTACTTGGCGTGGTTGACGCCATAGACGAACATCGGCGTGTCGTCCTTGCTCGGCGCCGACATGATGACCTTCTTCGCACCGGCCGCCAGGTGCTTGCGCGCGCCGGCATCGTCGAGGAACAGGCCGGTCGATTCGATGACGATGTCGGCACCGACCTCGCCCCACTTCAGCGCCGCCGGGTCCTTCTCGGCCGTCAGACGGATCTTGCGGCCGTTGACGACCAGCGTATGGCCGTCGACCGCGATGTCGCCGTCGAAGCGCTTGTGCACGCTGTCGTACTTCAGCATGTAGGCCAGGTAGTCGGGTTCGAGCAGGTCGTTGATGCCGACGATCTCGATGTCGTCGAAATGCTTGACGGCGGCGCGGAACACCATGCGCCCGATGCGGCCGAAGCCGTTGATGCCCACCTTGATGCCCATGATCGGATCTCTCCCTGATGAAACGAGTTGAAAACCAGTGGTCTAGCCGGCCAGCACCTTGCGCACCGTGTCGGCCAGATTGCGCGGCGTGAAATGGAAGAACGGGAACAGCGCCGACGCCGGCGCGCTCTCGCCGAAGCGGTCCAGGCCGAGCACGGCCGCGCAGCCGTACTTCCACCAGCCGTCGGTGACGCCGGCCTCGACCGCGATGCGCGGCAGCCCCTGCGGCAGCACGCTGCGCTTGTAGTCGACCGCCTGGCGGTCGAACACCGTCGTGCTGGGCATGCTGACCACGCGCACCGCGATGCCGTCCTGCGCCAGTTCGGCCTGCGCATGCAGCGCCAGCTGCACCTCGCTGCCGGTGGCGATGATCACCGCCTGCGGCTTGCGCTTCAGGCCGACCTCGGACGGCTCGGCCAGCACGTAGGCCCCGCGGGCGATTTCGTCGAGCCCGCTCTTGGGTGCGTAAGCCAGGTTCTGGCGGCTCAGCAGCAGCGCGCTCGGCCGGTCGGCACGGCTCAGCGCCATCGTCCAGGCGACCGCGGTCTCGGCGGTGTCCGCAGGGCGCCACACGTCGAGCCCCGGCACCAGCCGCAGGCTCGCCGCATGCTCGACGCTCTGGTGCGTCGGTCCGTCCTCGCCCAGGCCGATCGAGTCGTGCGTGAAGACGTGGATCACGCGGCGCTTCATCAGCGCCGCCATGCGGATGGCGTTGCGGCTGTAGTCGCTGAAGGTCAGGAAGGTGCCGCCGTAGGGGATGAAGCCGCCGTGCAGCGTGATGCCGTTCATCACCACCGCCATGCCGAATTCGCGCACGCCGTAGTTGATGTGGCGCCCGCCGTTGGGCGCACCGTCCTCGCCGAAGCGCAGCGCCGGGGTCGAGGCGGTGTTCGTCAGGTTCGAGCCGGTCAGGTCGGCCGAGCCGCCCAGCATTTCGGGCAGCGCCCGGGTGAAGGCCTCCAGCGCCAGCTGGCTGGCCTTGCGCGAGGCCACGGTCTCGGCCTTGCCGTGGGCGGCGATGACCGCGTCCACCGCCACCTGGGCGAAGTCCTTCGGCAGCTCGCCGCGCATGCGGCGTTGCAGCTCGGCCGCCAGTTCGGGGAACTCGCTGCGATAGGCGGCGAAGCGCGCGTCCCAGTGGCCTTCAGCGGCGTCGCCGCGCGCCTTGTAGTCCCACAGTTCGTAGGCCCGCTCGGGGACGACGAAGGGCGGCCAGTCCCAGCCGAGCGCGGTGCGCGTCAGCGCCACCTCGTCGGCGCCCAGCGGCTCGCCATGCGCCTTGGCCGTGCCGGCGCGGTGCGGCGAGCCCTTGCCGATGGTGGTGTTGCAGATGATCAGCGTCGGCCGCGTGCCCGACCTGTGCGCCTGTGCCAGCGCCGCGTCCACCGCGTCCACGTCCTGGCCGTCGACGGGGCCGACGACGTCCCAGCCGTGGGCCTCGAAGCGCTGGCGCACGTTGTCCACGTACCAGGGGCGCACCGCGCCGTCGATGCTGATGCCGTTGTCGTCGTACAGCGCCACCAGCTTGTTCAGCTTCCAGGCACCGGCCAGCCCGGCGGCTTCATGGCTGATGCCTTCCATCATGCAGCCGTCGCCCATGAAGACGTAGGTGCGGTGGTCGACGATCGTGTGGCCGGGGCGGTTGAATTCGTGCGCCAGCAGCTTCTCGGCCAGCGCCATGCCCACGGCGTTGCCGAAACCCTGGCCCAGCGGGCCGGTGGTGGTCTCGACACCGGGCGTCAGGTCGACCTCGGGGTGGCCGGGCGTCTTGCTGTGCAGCTGGCGGAAGTGGCGCAGCTCGTCCATCGGCAACGCGTAGCCGCTCAGGTGCAGCAGCGCGTACTGCAGCATCGACGCATGGCCGTTGGACAGCACGAAGCGGTCGCGGTCGACCCAGTGCGGGTTGCGCGGGTTGTGCTTCAGGTGCCGGTCCCACAGCGCGACGGCCATCTCGGCCATGCCCATCGGCGCGCCGGGGTGGCCGGAGTTGGCCTGCTGCACGGCGTCCATCGCCAGGGCGCGGATGGCATTGGCCATCAGCGAGGTGTCGTCGTTCGAGGTGGCTGCCATGCAAGGGAGGAAGAGACTCGGGAGGGGGCGAACCGGCCGATTTTAGGGCCTGCCCCTACACTGGCAGCGCATGAGAGCCCTGATCCTGGCCGCCGGCCGCGGCGAGCGCATGCGGCCGTTGACCGACATCAAGCCCAAGCCGCTGTGGCCGGTGCGCGGCAAGCCGCTGATCGAATGGCACCTCGAGGCGCTGGCGCGGGCCGGCGTGCGCGAGGTGGTGATCAACACCGCCTGGCTCGAGGAGCAGTTCCCCGCCACGCTCGGCGACGGCTCGCGCTGGGGCCTGTCGATCCGCTATTCCACCGAGGGCCGCGACCACGGCGGCGCGCTGGAAACCGCCGGCGGCATCCGCAAGGCGCTGCCGTGGCTGGCGCCGCGCGGCGACGAAACATTCTGGGTCGTGTCCGGCGACATCCACGTGCCGGGCTTGCGCTTCGATGCGCCGCTGGCCGAGGCCTTTGCCGCCAGCACCGACCTCGGCCTGCTGTGGCTGGTGCCGAACCCGCAGTTCCATCAACGCGGCGACTTCGACCTGGACGGCGAGCGCCTGCGCCGCGGTGCCGCGCGGCCGTGGACCTATGCCAACGTCGCCCTGCTGCGCCCGGCGCTGGTGGCGGCGCTGCCGCTGGGCGAAGCGGCGCCGCTGGGTCCGCTGCTGTTCGACGCCGCGGCGGCGGACCGCCTCGCCGGCCGTGTGCTCGACGGCCCGTGGCACAACGTCGGCACGCCGGCGCAGCTCGCCGCGTTGAACGAGCCCGGCGCATGATGCCCAGCCGCCTGGACCTTGCCGTCATCGGCGCCGGCCCGGCAGGCCTGGCGCTGGCGCTGCACGCCGCGCGGGTGCTGCCGCGCGCACGCATCAGCCTGTTCGACCGCCGCGAACTGGCGCAGGACGTCGGCGCCGACCCGCGCACGCTGGCGCTGTCGCTGGGCAGCGTGCAGCTGCTGCAGCGGCTGGGCGTGTGGCCGGCCGAGGCGGCACAGCCGATCGTCGAGGTGCAGGTCTCGCAGCTGCCGCCGGCACCGCTGCCGCTGGGCACGGCCGAGGTGCGCATCCGCGCCGCCGACGAAGGCG
>DAORHX010000400.1:0-3838 GCA_035438245.1 Rubrivivax sp. | reverse complement strand
GCGCTGACCGGCCTGACGATCGCCGAATCGTTCCGCGACGAAGGCCGCGACGTGCTGTTCTTCGTCGACAACATCTACCGCTACACGCTGGCCGGCACCGAAGTGTCGGCGCTGCTCGGCCGCATGCCGTCGGCGGTGGGCTACCAGCCGACGCTGGCCGAGGAAATGGGCCGGCTGCAGGAGCGCATCACGTCGACCAAGGTCGGCTCGATCACCTCGATCCAGGCGGTGTACGTGCCGGCGGACGACCTGACCGACCCGTCGCCGGCGACCACCTTCGCCCACCTGGACTCCACCGTGGTGCTGTCGCGCGACATCGCGGCGCTGGGCATCTACCCGGCGGTCGATCCGCTCGATTCGACCAGCCGCCAGCTCGACCCGCACGTCGTCGGCGAGGAGCACTACAACGTCGCCCGCGCGGTACAGGGCACGCTGCAGCGCTACAAGGAACTGCGCGACATCATCGCCATCCTGGGCATGGACGAACTGGCGCCCGAGGACAAGCTGGCGGTGGCGCGCGCGCGCAAGATCCAGCGTTTCCTGAGCCAGCCGTTCCACGTCGCCGAGGTCTTCACCGGCACGGCAGGCAAGTACGTGCCGCTGAAGGAAACCATCCGCGGCTTCAAGATGATCGTCAACGGCGAGTGCGACGCGCTGCCCGAGCAGGCCTTCTACATGGTCGGCTCGATCGACGAAGCCATCGCCAAGGCGAAGACTGTCCAGTAAGCCGTCGACTAAGGAAAGCACATGGCCACGCTGCACGTCGATGTGGTGTCCGCCGAAGAGCGCATCTTCGCCGGCGAGGCGAAGTTCGTCGCCCTGCCCGGCGAGATGGGCGAGCTCGGCATCTACCCGCGCCACACGCCGCTGATCACGCGCATCAAGCCCGGCGCGGTGCGCATCATCCGCGCCGACAACGACGAGGAAGAGTTCGTCTTCGTCGCCGGCGGCATCCTCGAAGTGCAGCCGGGCACGGTGACGGTGCTGGCCGACACCGCGATCCGCGGCCACGACCTCGACGAGGCCAAGGCGGTGGAAGCGCGCAAGCAGGCCGAAGAGGCGATGAAGAACGCCGCCACCGACATCGATTTCGCCAAGGCGCAGGGCGAGTTCGCGGCGATGGCCGCGCAGATCGCCGCGCTGCGCAAGTTCCGCAAGAAGTAGCCCGGCACCGCCGCGCCGCAGCCCAGGCCCGCGAGGTGCATACCGCGCGGGCCTGTTGTCTTTGGGGCACGGCGCGCCGACACTGGGCGCACGGCAACTCTTCGCGAACCCGACCATGGCCAATGGCAAGAAGAACGGCGCACGCACCGACAAGGACAAGCTCTCGAAGTCCGACTACGAGGCGCGGCTGGAGCCGCTGCAGATCGAGCTCAACCAGCTGGCGCGCTGGCTGCAGCACACCGGCCGGCGCCTGCTGGTGCTGATCGAAGGCCGCGACACGGCCGGCAAGGGCGGTGTCATCGCCGCCATCAGCGACGTGCTGCCGCCACGCCAGTGCCGCACGGTGGCGCTGTCCAAGCCGAGCGAACGCGAAAGCGGCCAGTGGTACTTCCAGCGCCACGTGGCGCATCTGCCGGCGGCCGGCGAACTGGTGCTGTTCGACCGCAGCTGGTACAACCGCGCCGGCGTCGAGGCGGTGATGGGCTACTGCAGCGCGCCGCAGACCGAGGCCTTCCTGCGCCAGGTGCCGGTGTTCGAGAAGCTGCTGGTCGACGACGGCATCCTGCTGCTCAAGTACTGGCTGACGGTCGACCAGGCGCAGCAGGAGGAGCGTTTCGCCGAGCGCCAGAGCGACCCGCTGAAACGCTGGAAGCTGTCGCCGGTGGACCTGCAGGCGCGCCAGAAGTACCAGGACTACGGCGAGGCGCGCGACCGCATGCTGCAGGCCACGCACAAGCGCCATGCACCGTGGACGCTGGTCGACTTCAACGACCAGCGCCGCGGCCGGCTGACGCTGATCCGCCACCTGCTGGACCACGTGCCCGACACGCGCCTGCCCGAGCCGCAGATCGACTTGCCGCCGCTGCCGGGCAAGCCGCAGCGCGAGCGCTTCGACGGGCCGCTGCGGCCGATCCGCGACGCCCGCTGAAGGCGATCAGCCGATGATCACCGGCTGATCGGGCAGCTCGTTCGGGTTGCGCTCGCCGTCGGCCAGCGCGAAATGCTGCTGCAGCAGCGCGCCGACCCGGTCCGCCGCCTGCGCCAGCCCGTCCTCGAAGCGCCCGGCCTTGAAGGCGGCACTCATCTGCTGTGCCATCGCCTGCCAGGTGCCGGCCGCGACCTGCCGATCGAGCCCGCGGTCGGCGACGATCTCGATCGCATGGTCGGCCAGCAGCAGGTAGATCAGCACGCCGTTGTCGTGCTCGGTGTCCCAGACGCGCAGCTTGGCGAACATCATGATCGCGCGCTCGCGTGCCGGGGCGTTGCGCCACAGGTACGACAGAGGCAGCCCGGCCTCGATGCAGATGCGGATCTCGCCGCTGTGCCGGCGCTCGCTGTCGCGCACGCGCTGCGTCAGCCGCTCGATCGCCGCCGGCGGCAGCGCGCGGTGCACGTCGCCGGCCTCGGCCCAACGGTGTTTGACGGTACGCAGCCAGCGATTCATGAGACCCCCGAGGCCACCGCGAGCGGCGTCCGCCCGCCCGAGGGGGAGCGGGTGAACATGGCACGGCCCGGCGCTCGTTTCATCTACCAGTCTCCCGAGGCGCCGCCGCCGCCGAAATCGCCACCGCCGCCGGAGCCGAAGCCACCGCCGCCGAAGCCGCCCCCACCGCCACCCCAGCCGCCGCCGAAACCGCCGGGTAGGCCGCCGCCGATGCGGCCGCCGTGACGTCGTGCCGTCTGGCGCGCCAGCTGTGCCGCGCCGAAGACGCCGACCATGATGAAGGCCAGCAGCGCCGCGACAACGGCCACGCCCAGCCCGGCGCCCAGCGCCCAGGCCGCCACACCGGCGCCCCCGGCAGTGAGCATCCCGCCGAGCCGGCGCCCGAGCACGCGGCTGAGGATGCTGCCGATGACGAACACGGCGATGAAGAAGAACATCGCCAGCTCCTCCCAGGGCGGTGCATCGGCATCGCGCGCGGCGCTCGGCTCGGGCAGGCCCTCGCCCTTGATGCGTGCCATCAGCGCATCGACGCCGGCTTCCAGGCCGCCGGCGAAGTTGCCGGCGCGGAAGGCCGGGCTGATGGATCGGTCGATGATCAGCCGTGCCGCCAGATCGGGCACGGCGCCTTCCAGCGCCTTGGCCACCTCGATGCGGATGCGCCGGTCGTTCTTGGCGACGACGATCAGCAGCCCGTCGCCGACCTCGCGCCGGCCGATCTTCCACTGGTCGGCGACGCGATGCGCGAAGGCCGCGATGTCCTCCGGCGCCGTCGTCGGCACCATCAGCACCACGATCTGCGGCCCCGACTGCTGCTCGAAGGCGGCGAGCTTGGCTTCCAGCGCGCCGCGCTGCGACGCGTCCAGCGTGCCGGTCTGGTCGATGACGCGCGCCGTCAGCGCCGGCACCGGCAGCAGATCCTGCGCCCAGGCCGGTGCCAGCAGCGCCAGCAGCCAGGCGGCAAGCAGCAGCCGCATGGCCGAACTCAGCCTCGGCTCACTTCGATGCCGCGGGCGCCGGCTTGTCGAAGTTGACGCTCGGCGGCACGCTGATCTGTGCTTCGTTCTGCACCGTGAAGTTGGGCTTCACCGGGTAGCTGAAGAGCATCGCCGTCAGGTTGGTGGGGAAGCTGCGTGCCAGCACGTTGAAGTCGTTCACCGCCTTGATGTAGCGGTTGCGCGCCACGGTGATGCGGTTCTCGGTGCCTTCGAGCTGCACGCGCAGGTCCTGGAA
>DAORHX010000399.1:0-3840 GCA_035438245.1 Rubrivivax sp. | reverse complement strand
TACCGCCTCAGCGAAGCGTCGCGGCCTGCCCGGGACCGGCTTTGCCGCGCCGGCTTTCCACACGGACAGCGGACTTCTGATATTCCGCTTTGCGCCGCGAGCGCGCGTGCGCAATGAGCCGGCGCTTCACATCGAAAAAGGCCAGCCGTGGTGACGGCTGGCCTTGATGATTGGTCGGGACGGCGGGATTCGAACTCGCGACCCCTTGCACCCCATGCAAGTGCGCTACCAGGCTGCGCTACGCCCCGACTGAAGCAGGAATTATAGAGGCCCCTTGTCGGCCCCCTTCACGGCGCCAGCAGTTCGCGGATCGACCGCAGTTCTTCGCGTACCTGCTGCAACGTGAACTCGCTCACTTCGGGCAGCGGCAGCGCTGCCGCGGTCTCTGTGGCCGACCCCGTCGCCTCGGCCGCTTCGTCGACGGCCATGGCGCCGTTGCTCGGGCCCGCGCCGCGCAGACCATGCCCGAGCTCGCTGAGGCGGTTGCGCGCGCCGCTGATCGTGAAACCCTGGTCGTACAGCAGGTCACGGATCCGCCGCACCAGCAGCACCTCGTGGTGCTGGTAGTAGCGCCGGTTGCCGCGGCGCTTCATCGGCTTGAGCTGCGTGAACTCCTGTTCCCAGTAGCGCAGGACGTAGGGCTTCACGCCGCAAAGCTCGCTGACTTCACCGATGGTGAAGTAACGCTTGGCGGGAATCGGCGGAAGCGCTTTCTCCATTGAAATCAAAGAGATTTAACGGGAAAGTTTAGACTTTACTCGAAGTCATCTCCGACCGGTGTGTCGCCCTGCACGATGGCCTTGAGCTTGTGGCTGGCGTGGAAGGTGACGACGTTGCGCGCCTTGATGGGGATCGATTCGCCGGTGCGCGGGTTGCGCCCGGGGCGCGGCGCCTTGCGCCGGATGTTGAAGTTGCCGAAGCCCGAGAGCTTGACGTCGCCCCCCTTGACCAGCGTGTCGTGGATGATCTCGAAGTAGGCCTCGACCATGTCCTTCGATTCGCGCTTGTTCAGCCCCAGGCGCTCGAACAGCAGTTCGGCCAGGTCGGCTTTGGTCAGCGTCGGGGTTTCGATGCTCGGCAGGATCACGGGGTCCATGGTGGTTCTGTGAAGATGAGATTTCAGCCGCGCAGCCGCGCGCCGCAAGCCGCCTGCGCGCGTTGCACTGCGGCGGCCACGGCGGCGTCGATGCGCTCGTCGGTCAGGTTCGCGGCGTCGTCGAGCAGTTCGAGGCGCAGCGCCATGCTGTGCTCGTGCGCGGCGATGTCACCGCCGGGCTGCGTGGGACGATAGACGTCGAACAGCAGCACCGAGCGCACCAACCCGGAAGGGTCCTGCGCCAGCACGTCGACCAGCCGGTCGTGCGGCACCTCGTCGCGCAACACCAGGGCGATGTCGCGCCATGACGCTTGATGCCGCGGCACCGGCTGGGCCAGCGGCAGATCGCGCGCCAGCACGGCGCCCAGGTCCAGTTCGAACAGCATCGGCGCCTGCGGCAGCTCATAGGCCTGCCGCCATTGCGGGTGCAGCTCGCCGACATGGCCGATGCGGCGGCCATCGAGCTCGACCCGCGCGCAGCGTCCGGGGTGCAGCGCGGGGTGGGTGTCGGCGACGAAGCGCGGCTGGCGCGGCGCAAGCAGCGCCTCGATATCGCCCTTGATATCGAAGAAGTCGGCGGGCCGTTCCTTGTGGCCCCACTGCGAGGCCTCGGCAGCGCCATAGGCCAGCGCACCCAGGCGCAACGGCTGGTCGACGCCGGCCACCGTATGGCCGCTGTCGGCGACGCGCGCATCGCGGCGGAACACGCGGCCGATCTCGAACACGCGCACCCGGCCGGCGCGGCGCGCCAGGTTGTACTGCAGCACGTTGACCAGGCTGCCGACGAGGCTCGAGCGCATGACGGCCAGCGGCGCGGCGATCGGGTTCAACACGCGGATCGGTTCCGGGTTGCCCGCCAGCTGGTGCTCCCAGCGCTGCTCGACGAAGCTGTAGTTGATCGTCTCCTGGTAGTCCAGCGCCGCCATCGTGCGGCGCACGGCATGCGCGCTGCGCTGTGCCTCGGACCGCACGCGCGCACGGATCGGCGCCACCGGCGGCGTGTCGGGCAGCTGCTGGTAGCCGACGATGCGCGCCACTTCCTCGATCAGGTCTTCCTCGATCTGCAGGTCGAAACGCCAGCTCGGCGGCGTCACGGTGATCGTGCCCTCGGCTTCGGCGAAGGCGAAGCCGAGGCGGCGGAACACCCCGGCACACTGCGCCTGCGTCAGCGGCATGCCGATCACCTTGGCCGCGCGCGCGACACGCAGCGTCACCGGCGCCTGCGTCGGCAGGCTCGTCACCTGGTCGTCCAGCGGCCCGGGCTCGCCGCCACAGACGTCGAGGATCAGCTGCGTGATGCGCTCGATGTGCTCGGCCGTCAGCGCCGGGTCGACACCGCGCTCGAAGCGGTGGCCGGCATCGGTCGAAAAATTGAAGCGCCGCGAGCGCCCGGCCACCGCCTGCGGCCACCAGAACGCCGCTTCGACATAGACGTCGCGCGTGTCGTCGGACACCGCGGTGGCGTCGCCGCCCATGATGCCGGCCAGCGACTCCACGCCTTGCGCATCGGCGATCACGCCCACCGAGGCGTCGAGCTCGATCGTGTTGCCGTTCAGCAGCTTCAGGCTCTCGCCGGTACGCGCCCAGCGCACGACCAGGCGCTCGTGGATCTTGTGCAGGTCGAAGATGTGCGATGGCCGGCCGTACTCGAACATCACGTAGTTCGAGATGTCGACCAGCGCGGTCACCGAACGCTGGCCGCAGCGCGCCAGGCGCTCGACCATCCAGCCCGGCGTCTTCGCCTTCGTATCGACGCCGCGGATCACGCGGCCGGAAAAGCGCCCGCACAGATCGGCCGCTTCGACCTGCACCGGCAACGTCTGCTCGTGGCGCGGCGGGATGGCCTCGATCAGCGGCGTCAGCAGCGGCGCGCCGGTCAGCGCCGACAGCTCGCGCGCCACACCAAAGACGCTGAGCGCATGCGCCAGGTTCGGCGTCAGCTTCAGCGTGAACACCGTGTCGTCCAGGCCCAGCACGCCGCGGATGTCGGCGCCCAGCGGCGCATCGCCGCGCAGTTCCAGCAGCCCCGCATGGTCGTCGGACAGCTTCAGCTCGCGCGCCGAGCACAACATGCCGAAGCTGTCGACGCCGCGCAGCTTGCCGACCTTGATGGCAAAGGGTGATGCGCCCTCTTCCGCCGGCGGCAGCTCGGCCCCCACCAGCGCCAGCGGCACGCGGATGCCGACACGAGCGTTGGGCGCACCGCAGACGATCTGCAGCGGCCCGTCGGGCGAATGGGCGCCGGCCAGCACCTTGCACACGCGCAGGCGGTCGGCATTGGGGTGCTGCACCGCTTCGACGATCATCTCGAGCCGAAGCGCCCCGTCTTCACCGACGTGAAACTTCGGATGAAACGACGGGACCGCCACGTTCAACGTCGGGTCGAGGCCGAACGCCGCGGCGTTCTTCTTGAAGTAGTCCCGCAGGACTTCGCCGTTGATGTCCTTCTCGCGCTTGGTGAGGCCGTTGGGATTGCCGAATTTCAGGCCAGATTTCAGCGTCTCGTTCTTCGCCAGCGCGATGTTTCGCGGCTCGATCGGCGGGATCGTCTCTTGGTCGACCTCGGGGCAACGAAGCGCGTCGTTCGAGAAGAAGCTCGCGCTGTCGGGATAGATCCCTCGCTGACGAAACCCCTGCTTGAGCGCGTCGCGAATGCCGTCGCGATCGCGGGGGTGCAGCTCGCTCGCGACGGTCACGAGCGCGCGAAGAAAGTCCCCGAGCGTCACGTCGACGGGAGGACAGTA
>DAORHX010000398.1:0-3870 GCA_035438245.1 Rubrivivax sp. | reverse complement strand
TACCTGTGGACGCTGCCGATGTTCCACTGCAACGGCTGGTGCTTCCCGTGGACGATGGCTCTGGTTGCCGGCACCAGCGTGTGCCTGCGGCGGGTGGATCCGGCGCTGATCTTCCAGCTGATCCGCGAGCACGAGGTCAGCCACCTGTGCGGCGCGCCGATCGTCTACAGCATGCTGATCAACGCGCCGGCTTCGTTGCGTGATGGCATCGCGCACAAGGTCAGTGGGCTGATCGCCGGCGCCGCGCCGCCCGCGGCCGTGATCGAGGGCTGCGAGGCCGCCGGCATCGACATCACCCATGTCTACGGTCTGACCGAGGTCTACGGCCCGGCCGCGGTGTGCGCCAAGCAGGCCGAGTGGGCCGAGCTGTCGCTGCCCGAGCGGGCGATGCTTAACGGCCGCCAGGGTGTCACGGGGCCGATGCAGCAGGCGGTGGCTGTGCTTGACCCCGCGACGATGCGGCCCGTGCCGTCTGATGGCGAGACGATGGGAGAGATCTTCTTCCGCGGCAACGTCGTGATGAAGGGTTACCTGAAGAACCCTTCCGCCACGGCGGAGGCATTCGAAGGCGGTTGGTTCCATACCGGCGACCTCGCGGTGATGCAGCCCGATGGCTACGTGAAGATCAAGGATCGCAGCAAGGACGTCATCATCTCCGGCGGCGAGAACATCAGCTCGATCGAGGTCGAGGACGTGCTGCACCGCCATCCCGCGGTGATGGCCGCCGCGGTGGTTGCGATGCCGGACGCGAAGTGGGGCGAGGTGCCGTGCGCATTCGTCGAACTGAAGGGCGACGCGGCCGTGTCCCCGTCCGAGATCGTCGATTTCTGCCGCACTCAGCTGGCGCGCTTCAAGGTACCGAAGCAGGTCGTGTTCGGCGAGCTGCCGAAGACCTCCACCGGCAAGGTCCAGAAGTTCATGTTGCGCGAGCGCGCGAAGTCCGCCAGCGCGATCGAGTGACCCCGACACCCACAGGAGACTCCAATGCATCGAATCGACGTCCACAAACTTGCCGACGAGGCCAAGTTCAACGGCTTCCACGCCAAGGTACTGATCTGGTGCCTGGTGATCATCATCATCGACGGCTACGACATCGCCGTCGCCGGCGCCGCGCTGCCCTCGATCATGCAGCAGATGGGCGTCGATGCGTCGACCGCCGGCTTCATGGCCAGCTCGGCGCTGTTTGGCATGATGTTCGGCGCGATCTTCCTCGGCACGCTGTCCGACAGGATCGGCCGCCGCTGGACCATTTCGATCTGCGTGTTCCTGTTCAGCGTCTTCACCGCGGCGGCGGGCTTCACGAAGGATCCGGTCACGTTCAGCGTGATGCGGTTCATCGCGGGGCTGGGCATCGGCGGCGTGATGCCCAACATCGTCGCCCAGATGACCGAGTATTCGCCGAAGAAGATCCGCAGCCTGATGACGACCGCGATGTTCTCCGGCTACGCGGTCGGCGGCATCCTCGCCGCCGTGCTCGGCAAGCAGCTGATTGGCGACTACGGCTGGCAGGCGGTGTTCATCGCCGCCGGCGCGCCGGTGTTGCTGATCCCGTTCATCCTGAAGTCGATGCCCGAGTCGCTGCCGTACCTGATCTCGCACCATGACGACAGCCACCTGCGCGCGGTCGTACGCCAGATCGAGCCGGGGCTGAAGCTCGAGGCCCACGAGGAGTTCCTGGTGCCGAAGGAGGACCGCGCCGCGGGCGCGCCGGTCGCCCGGCTGTTCCAGGACGGCCGAGGCCTGAGCACCGTGATGTTCTGGATCGCGTTCTTCACCGGCCTGTTCATGATCTACGCGCTCAGCAGCTGGCTGACCAAGCTGATGGCGATGTCGGGCTACAGCCTCGGATCGGCGCTGAGCTTCGTCATCGCGCTGAACCTCGGCGCGATCGTCGGCGCGATCGGCGGTGGCTGGCTCGCCGACAAGTTCCACATCAAGTGGGTGCTGGTGGGCATGTACGCGCTCGGCGGCGTGTTCCTGTATCTGATGACCTTCAAGACCTCGACCGAGATGCTGTATCTCGTGATCGGTGTCGTCGGCGCGTGCAGCACCGGCGCGCAGATCGTGGCCTACGCGTATTGCGGCCAGTTCTACCCGATGGCGATCCGCTCGACCGGCATCGGCATGGCCGCCGGCATCGGCCGCTCCGGCGCCATCGCCGCGCCGTTGCTGATCGGCCTGATCGTCTCGCTGAAGCTGCCGCTGCAGCAGAACTTCCTGGTGATCGCCGCCGCCGGCATCATCGGCGCAATCGCGCTGGCCTTCATCGACCACAGCCGCTCGGCCTCGGCGCATCCGCACGACGCGGTGCGCGAGGAGGACGAGCTTGAACGGCCGCGTGGCACCAAGGCGCGCGCAGCCTGATCGACCGAACCGACGAAAGGGCGACCCATGTCCAACTACACCGCGCCACTGCGCGACATGCTATTCACGATGCGCGAGATCGGTGGTCTCGACGCGGTGCTCGCGCAACCGGGGAACGAGGAGCTGAGTACTGATCTCGTCGACTCGATCCTCGGCGAGGCGGCGAAGTTCGCCGGTCAGGTGCTGGGGCCGATCAACAAGCAGGGCGATGTCCAGGGCTGCCGCTGGGACGACGGCGCCGTGCGCTCAGCCGACGGCTTCCGTGAAGCCTATGCCAGCTTTTGCGAGGCTGGCTGGAACGGCATGGCCGCGTCGGCCGATTTCGGCGGCCAGGGCATGCCGACGCTGCTGTCGACCGCGGTGCTCGAGATGTGGAAGGCGGCAAACATGGCCTTCAGTCTGTGCCAGATGCTGACGCTGGGCGCGGTGGAGGCGATCGCGCACCATGGCAGCGACGCGCTGAAGGCGCGGGTGCTGCCGAAGATGGTCGAGGGCCGTTGGACCGGCACGATGAACCTGACCGAGCCGCAGGCCGGCTCGGACCTCGCAGCGCTGCGCAGCAAGGCGGTGCCCGAAGGCAACATGTACCGCATTAGCGGCACCAAGATCTTCATCACCTGGGGCGAGCACGATATGGCCGAGAACATCGTCCACCTCGTGCTGGCGCGGTTGCCCGACGCGCCTCCGGGAGTGAAGGGGATCTCGCTGTTCGCTGTGCCGAAGTACTTGATCGACGCCGACGGCCGGATCGGCGAGCGCAACGACCTGGTGTGCGCATCGATCGAGCACAAGATGGGGATCCGCGGTAGCGCGACCGCGGTCATGTCGTTCGGGGAGAAGGGCGGCGCGCTCGGCTGGTTGGTCGGCGAGCCGAACCAGGGCCTGGCCTGCATGTTCACGATGATGAACCACGCGCGGCTCAACGTTGGCCTCGAGGGCGTGGCGATCGGCGAGCGCGCCTACCAGCAGGCGCGCGCATACGCGCTGGAGCGGGTCCAAGGCAAGGGCATCGGCCTCGGCCCGGCGGACAGCGCGACGATTATCGGCCACCCGGACGTTCGCCGCATGCTGATGGACATGAAGGCGCGCACCGAGGCCGGCCGCAGCCTGGCCTACTACGTCGCCGGGCAGATGGATCGGGCGCACGGCCATCCCGACCACGCCGAGCGTGAGCAGGCGCAATCGCGGGTAGACCTGCTGACGCCGGTGGTCAAGGCTTGGTGCACCGAGAACGCCCAGCTCGTCACCGCCGATGGCGTACAGGTGCACGGCGGCATGGGCTTCATCGAGGAGACCGGCGCGTCGCAGCACCTGCGCGACGCGCGCATCACCACGATCTACGAGGGCACCACCGGCATCCAGGCCAACGACCTGCTCAACCGCAAGCTGGCGCGCGACGCCGGCGCGGCGCTGCGCACGCTGCTGCAGGCGATCGACGCCGACGCTCGCGCGATGGCGGCGCAGGCCGACACCCTCATGGCCGGGTTAGGGACGGCGCTGCAACGC
>DAORHX010000397.1:0-3875 GCA_035438245.1 Rubrivivax sp. | reverse complement strand
CACGGCATCGGCACCAGCGAGGTCGAGCACGTGATGGCCACGCAGACGCTGCTGGCGAAGAAGGCGAAGAACCTGCTGGTCAAGGTCGAGGGACAGCTGGCGCGCGGCGTCACCGCCAAGGACATCGTGCTGGCCATCATCGGCCGCATCGGCACGGCAGGCGGCACCGGCTACACCATCGAGTTCGGCGGCTCGGCCATCCGCGGCCTAAGCATGGAAGGGCGCATGACGGTGTGCAACATGGCCATCGAAGCCGGTGCGCGCGCCGGGCTGGTGGCGGTGGACGACAAGACGCTGGCCTACGTCAAGGGCCGGCCCTTCGCACCCAGCGGCGTCGAATGGGAGCAGGCGGTGGCCTATTGGCGCACGCTGCAGTCGGACCCCGGTGCGCACTTCGACACCGTGGTCGAACTCGACGCCGCGCAGATCCGCCCGCAGGTCACCTGGGGCACGTCGCCCGAGATGGTGCTGTCGATCGAAGACCGCGTGCCCGACCCCGACAAGGAGAAGGACGCGAGCAAGCGCGGCGCGATCGAACGCGCGCTGACCTACATGGGGTTGGAGCCGAACAAACCGCTGGCCGACGTGCATGTCGACAAGGTGTTCATCGGCTCGTGCACCAACAGCCGCATCGAGGACCTGCGCGACGCGGCGGCGGTGGTGCGCAAGGTCGGCGGCAAGGTCGCGCCGAATGTCAAGCTGGCGCTGGTCGTGCCCGGCTCGGGGCTGGTCAAGGCGCAGGCCGAGGCCGAAGGGCTGGACAAGGTGTTCAGGGCGGCGGGCTTCGAATGGCGCGAGCCCGGCTGCAGCATGTGCCTGGCGATGAACGCCGACCGCCTGGAGCCCGGCGAGCGCTGCGCTTCGACCAGCAACCGCAATTTCGAAGGACGCCAGGGCAACGGCGGACGCACGCATCTGGTCAGCCCGGCGATGGCTGCCGCCGCCGCGCTGCAGGGCCACTTCGTCGACGTGCGCCGCCTCGTCTGATTCACAAGGAGCAAGATCCGATGAACAAGCTGTTCGCCTGCCTCGCCGTGCTGGCGCTGCTGGCCGGCTGCAACACCATTGCCGGCATGGGCAAGGACATCTCGAATGCCGGCGACAGCATCGAGAACGCCGCCAAGAAGAAATAGCACCATGCAGGCCTTCACCGTGCACCAGGGGCTGGTGGCCCCGATGGACCGCGAGAACGTCGACACCGACGCCATCATCCCCAAGCAGTTCCTGAAGTCGATCCAGCGCTCGGGCTTTGGCCCGAACCTGTTCGACGAATGGCGCTACCTGGACAAGGGCGAGCCTGGCCAGGATCCGGCGCAGCGCAAGCCGAACCCGGACTTCGTGCTCAACCAGCCGCGCTACCAGGGTGCGTCGATCCTGCTCGCGCGCAAGAACTTCGGCTGCGGCTCGAGCCGCGAGCACGCGCCGTGGGCGCTGGAGCAGTACGGCTTTCGCGCGCTGATCGCCCCCAGCTATGCCGACATCTTCTTCAACAACTGCTTCAAGAACGGCCTGCTGCCGATCCAGCTGGGTGAAGAGCAGGTGGGCAGGCTGTTCGACGAGGTGACCGCTTTCCCGGGCTACGCGCTGACCATCGACCTGACGCGCCAGGTGGTCGTCAAGCCCGACGGCAGCGAACTGGCTTTCGAGGTGGCGCCGTTTCGCAAGTACTGCCTGGTCAACGGCTTCGACGACATCGGCCTGACGCTGCGCCACGCCGACAAGATCCGCGCCTTCGAGGCCGAGCGGCTGGCGAAGATGCCCTGGCTCGCGCACCGCAACCTGGCTTGACGACGAAGAGAACATGAAGATTGCCCTGCTGCCCGGCGACGGCATCGGCCCCGAGATCATGGCTGAGGCCGTGAAGGTGCTGAACGCGCTGGACCTTCAACTCGAGACCGAAACCGCGCCGGTCGGCGGTGCCGCCTACGAGGCGGCCGGCCACCCGCTGCCCGAGAGCACGCTGAAGCTGGCGAAGCAAGCTGACGCCATCCTGTTCGGCGCGGTCGGCGACTGGAAGTACGACAAGCTCGAACGCGCTCTGCGCCCGGAGCAGGCCATCCTGGGGCTGCGCAAGCATTTGGGGCTGTTCGCCAACTTCCGCCCGGCCATCTGCTACCCGCAGCTGACGGCGGCGTCGAGCCTGAAGCCCGAACTGGTGGCTGGCCTCGACATCCTGATCATCCGCGAGCTCACCGGCGACATCTACTTCGGTCAGCCGCGCGGCCGCCGCGTCGCGGTGGACGGGCATTTCCCCGGCACCGAAGAAGCGTTCGACACCATGCGCTACAGCCGGCCGGAGATCGAGCGCATCGCCCACGTTGCCTTCCAGGCGGCGCGCAAGCGCGGCAAGCGTGTGTGCAGCGTCGACAAGGCCAACGTGCTGGAGACCTTCCAGTTCTGGAAGGACGTGGTCAGCGAGGTGCATGCGCAGTACCCGGACGTGGCGCTCGAGCACATGTACGTCGACAACGCGGCGATGCAGCTGGTCAAGGCGCCGAAGAACTTCGACGTGGTCGTCACCGGCAACATGTTCGGCGACATCCTGTCCGACGCCGCGGCGATGCTCACCGGCTCGATCGGCATGCTGCCCTCGGCATCGTTGGATGCCAACAACAAGGGGCTGTACGAACCCAGCCACGGCAGCGCACCGGACATCGCCGGTAAGGGAATTGCAAACCCGCTGGCTACAATCCTGTCTGCTGCCATGATGTTGCGTTACTCGCTCCAACAAGCCGAGGCTGCCGACCGCATCGAGTCGGCGGTCCAGCAGGTGTTGGGCAGCGGGTATCGCACGCCGGACATCTGGTCCGAGGGCACGCGCAAGGTCGGTACGCGCGAGATGGGCGACGCCGTCGTGGCCGCGCTGACCACCAAGACGATTACCAAGAGCTAGCAGGCTCGGTCTCGTTTCGCCCCTTCTGCATCCGGCGAATCGAGCCGGGCAACAGAAACCTTCACCTACCAAAGGGGCGATTGAAATGGCAAAGCAGGTTCTCACGGGTCTGGTCGGCTGGCGCGGCATGGTCGGCTCGGTGTTGCTCGAGCGCATGCGCGCCGAAGGCGACTTCGCGCTGATCGAGCCGGTGTTCTTCTCCACCAGCAATGCCGGCGGTGCCGCGCCGGCCGACGCGAAGAACGAGGGCAAGCTGTTCGACGCGTACGACCTCGCCGCATTGAAGCGCTGCGAGATCGTCATCACCTGCCAGGGCAGCGACTACACCAAGAAGGTCTACCCCGAGCTGCGCGCCGCGGGCTGGAAGGGCTACTGGATCGACGCGGCGAAGACGCTCCGCATGAATGACGATGCGGTCATCGTGCTCGACCCGGTCAACCTGAACGTCATCCAGGATGCGCTGAAGCGCGGCGTGCGCGACTACATCGGCGGCAATTGCACGGTGAGCTGCATGCTGATGGGCGTCGGCGCGCTGTTCAAGGCCGATCTGGTCGAGTGGATGACCTGCACCACCTACCAGGCGGCATCGGGCGGCGGCGCGCAGCACATGCGCGAGCTGCTCACCCAGTACGGCACGCTGCACACCGAAGTGCGCGACCTGCTGCACGACCCGGCCTCGGCGATCCTGGAGATCGACCGCAAGGTGGTCGCCCGGCAGCGTGCGCTGGGTGACGACGAGGTCGCCAACTTCGGCGTGCCGCTCGGCGGCAGCCTCATTCCCTGGATCGACGCCGACCGCGGCGACGGCACCAGCCTCGAGGAATGGAAGGGCGGTGCCGAGACCAACAAGATCCTCGGCCGCGGCCCGGGCTTCGGCAAGCCTGCCACGCCGATCGACTCGATCTGCGTGCGCGTCGGCGCGATGCGCTGCCACAGCCAGGCGCTGACCCTCAAGCTGAAGAAGGACGTGCCGCTGGCCGAT
>DAORHX010000396.1:0-3890 GCA_035438245.1 Rubrivivax sp. | reverse complement strand
TCCCGGCGATGCGCGCGGAGCCCACGGCTGCGGAGCAGCACACGCAGGAGGTCGGTGACCGGCTGCCAGCCCTCGTGGACACGCCGGGAACCCTGGTGCTGTTCACCTCGGCGCGCCAGATGCGCGATGTCTATGCGCTGCTGCCAGAGGACCTCCGACGGATCACGCTGGTGCAGGGCTCCATGCCGAAGGGCGAGATGCTCGCGCGGCACCGCGCGGCCGTCGACCGTCTCGACAGGTCGGTCCTCTTTGGCCTGAGCACCTTTGCCGAGGGCGTCGATCTCCCGGGCGACTACTGCACGCACGTGGTCATCGTGAAGCTGCCGTTCTCGGTGCCGGACTCGCCACTCGAGGAGGCGCGCCGCGAGTGGGTCGAGTCTCGTGGCGGATCGCCCTTCATCGAGATCACGGTTCCCGAAGCCGCCGTGCGCTTGAAGCAGGGGATCGGTCGGCTGCTGCGGACGATCCATGACCGCGGCCGCGTGACGATCCTCGACCGGCGGATCGTGACCAAGCGCTGGGGTGGACTGCTGATGCGCGGAATGCCGGACTTCGAGGTCGTGATCGAACGCGGCCGAGGCCGCGCCGTCGCTGCTCCGTCGGCCCAGCCGCGGACTTGAAAGAGCGAAATGCCGCGGGACCATGAAGGTCCGCTTCCACCAACTTGTGAAGGAGAGATGAATGGTCGCGATGGCACAAAGCAATGCGAACGGGAAGGGCACTGGCCTGGTCCCGGCTGCCGCGGGCGCGGTGGCGATTCCGACGCTGCTGGGGCGCTCGGCGCTGCGTATCCCGGTGGGTGGCCGCATTCGTGCCGGGATCAAGGTGCTGACCCGGCGCGCCGCCGAGTCGGCACAGGCGCGCGAG
This sequence comes from Rubrivivax sp., assembly GCA_035438245.1. GTDB lineage: Bacteria > Pseudomonadota > Gammaproteobacteria > Burkholderiales > Burkholderiaceae_C > Rubrivivax. The sequence continues at coordinate 3,023 of DAORHX010000396.1, read as the reverse complement.
GTGTACGAGGCCGGGGTGGCCGAAGGACGCGGGTTCGACGCGATCGAGCGGCAGCTTGCAGCCGTGCTGCCGGACCTGAAGAACCCGCTGACGCCGAAAAATGTCCCGTACTTCACCGTGCGCGGCGAAGACTTCCCGAACCCGGAACTGGCGCGGCAGATCATGGACCTGTATGCCGAGGACCGGGGCGACGGCGTGTTGAGGCTGTACCGCTTCCCAGTCGTGTTCCCGGCCGATGCGTGGCAGCACGTGATGCCGCACGAGCTGGTGACCTGGACGTCCAGCGAGCGGCGCTTCTGGTCGGAGTACTCGGAAGACGGGCAGACGCGCTACTGCAAGACCTACGAGCAGCCGCCGGCCACTGGCGAAGGGCGGCGTGTCGTGCGCATGTTCGGCGGGCGCAAGGTGACGCTGCGACCCGAGAACAGCGGCGTGTGCGACCCCGAGACCTGCCCGGAGTACCAGACCAAGAAGTGCAACCTGTCCGGCAGGTTCATCTTCTTCATCCCCGGCATCAAGTCGATCAGCGCGTTCGAGCTGCCGACCAACAGCTTCTACGCAATGCAGGCCGCGATCGAGAAGTTCCAGACCATCGCCTTCATGCGCGGTGGTCGCATCTCGGGGTTCCTGGATGGCCAGCGCACGCCCTTCTTCATCAGCAAGCGGCTGGTGGAGGTGTCGCGGATCGACGAAGAGGGCAAGCCCGGGCGTGTCACCCAGTGGCTCATCGAACTGGAGGCGCCGGTGGATCCGACGGCCCTGCTGCGCAACGACGACGGCCTGGACGCCGTCGAGACTCGCGCGGGCGAGGCAGCTGCCGTGCTCCAGGGGCAGACCGCGGCCCCGACAAGCGCCGGGCCGACCGTGAGCGAAGACGGCGTGATCGAGATGCCGGCAGCGACGGGCGGCGCGGTGGACACCGCACCGGACCAGATGCCTGTCGTGCCCAAGTCCGACGCGGCGCAGTCGGGCCCTCCCGTTCAACCGACAGCGACGAGGCCCGGAGGGCAGCCGCGCCGCGATGCGCCGGTGGCGTCCATGGCGGGGGGCGGTGAAGGTGGTGCCGAAGGCAAGGAGGTGGCGTGGCTCTTCGACGCCGCCGCGGCACTCGGTGTCGACGCCGAGACCTACGAGCGCTACGCCACCAAGCGATGGGGACAGGGGTGGAAGAAGGCCGCTGGCGGCCGCAAGCGCGCGCTGGAGGACCTCACTCCGTTCCAGGACAACGGCGCCGGCTTCGTCGACAAGGTGAAGGCCGAACTCGACGTCTGGGCCTGAGCCGCGAGGCCGCAAGGGCCGCGGCTGGGCCCCGCAGTCGACGCGCGTGGCTTGATGTTTGGCGCTACCGCGTGATCCTGTCGCACAGGCCCACCCGGACGACACACCCGACGCTCGGGCCGCGGCAACCATAGCGAATGAAGAGGATGAATCTCATGATCAAGGTGGCGCAGTTCTCGGACCTGCACTTCAGCGGCAAGAACCTGGACGAGGCCGGTCGCTGCTTCGGCTACGGCGTCGACCAGGCCATCGAGCGCGGGGTCGATGTGGCGGTGATCACCGGCGACTCGACGGATCACGCGCTCGACGTGCACAGCCCTGCCGTGGGGCGGCTGACCCGCGAAGTGCGCCGCCTGGCCGATCACTGCCCGGTCCTGATGCTGCAGGGCACGTTCTCGCACGAGCCGCCGGGCACGCTGGCGATCTTCCCGCTGCTGGGCGGGAGGCATCCGGTGCACGTGGCCGAGCACATCGGGCAGGTCGCGCTGATGGGCGATGGGACCTGGGCGCAGGCGCCAGGTTGGCGGTTCGATGCCGTGCCTGCGGGCGCGCGGGCCGTCTTCACCTGCATCCCGACGGTCAACAAGGCCACGGTGGCGGCGATGGTGGGTGCCGCCGATGCCGCCGAGGCAGTGGGTCGCGAACTCGCAGCGCTGCTGTCCGGCTACGCGGGCATCCATGACGCCGCAAGGGCGGCGCAGGTACCGACCATCGGCCTGGGCCATGGCACGGTGACCGGCTGCATCACGGAGCACGGCGTGCCGATGGCCGGCTTCGACCACGAGTTCACCACCACCAGCCTGTTCTCGGCGGGAGCCCAGGCCTTCATGCTGGGCCACATCCACAAGCACCAGAGCTGGGACGATGAGGGGCGGGTGGTGGCCTACGCGGGCTCGATCGGCCGCTTTCACCACGGTGAGATGGATGCCAAGGGCTTCCTGGTCTGGGAGGTCGGTGCAGCGGTCGCGCGATTCGAGCTGATCGAGACGCCGGCGCGGCGGACGGTCGACCTGGTGTTCGACGGCCTACCCGACCTCGAAGAGATCGCGCAGGCGGCGACACAGCTGAGCGTAGCCGGTGCCTACGTGCGGGTGCGCTGGCAGGTGGGCGAGGAGGAGCGCGCAGGCGTCGATCGCGAAGCGATCAAGCGTGCCCTCTGTGACGCCGCGGACATCCAGCTCGAGGGCCGTGTCGTGCCTGTTGTGCGCAGCCGCGCTGCCGGCATCTCGCGCGCCGCCTCGCTGCAGGAGAAGGTGAGGGTCTGGTCCAAGGCGACGGGCTGCACGGACGGGCCGCTGATCGAACGCCTGAATGCGCTCGTCGACCGAGAGCCGGCTGACATCGCTGCGGCCATCCTGTCGGTGGACGAGGCGAGCGCCGACACCGACGGGCCGCCGCCCCGCTCGACCGCGCAGGCGAAGCCTCTGCCTATCCATGCGGCGGGCGAGCCCGACCAGCCGGCCGAGATCGAGCTCTTCTAAGCCGGGACTTGATGCGAGGAGATGCGGCGAGAGACTGAACCCAGCAAGTGCGATAGACGCGCTGGAATGGAGAGGCAATGAGCGAGAAAACGGTCAACGAGGTCAAGTCAAAGAGTGGCGGCTACCGGCCCCTGTCGCTGACCCTCAAGGGATTCAAGGGCATCCGCAGCGGACTGGGCCGTGACGCGATCTCGCTGGACCTGGAGGCGCTGGTCGGCGATGCCCAGCTGGTCGCGATCGCCGGCAGCAACGGCCGCGGCAAGA
>DAORHX010000395.1:0-3896 GCA_035438245.1 Rubrivivax sp. | reverse complement strand
GTGGCCGGCGGCCTGAACGCACCGTACCGCGAACGGCCGGGCCGCGCCGAGCCGTCGGCGATGGGGCCGCTGCGGCACCCGCTGTCATGGGCGGCGCTGCTGGTGCTGCTGGCGGCGGCGCTGGTGCTGCTGCTGCCGTCGAGCTGGTGGTCGTCGCTGCTGCGCGAAGTGTCCACCACGAGCCCGGCGGTCGCGGTGCCGGCTTCGGCGGTGACGGTGGAGGTTCCCGTGGCGCCGGCCGCGGCTTCCGCGGTGGCCGATGCCGTCGGCGTCGCCGCGCCGGCGGCCAGCGCCGCGGTCGAGGTCGTGCACGCGGTCAGCGCCGACCCGGCTGCCGCCAGTGCCGCCGCCGCCGCGCCGCTGAGCGGCGTGGCCGTGCTGCGCGCCAGCGAAGCGTCGTGGGTCGAGGTCGTCGACGCGGGTGGCCAGGTGCTGCTGCAACGTGTGCTGCAGCCCGGTGAAAGTGTCGGGCTCGACGGCAGGCTGCCGTTCAGGCTGAAGATCGGCAACGCCGTGGCGACGCAGCTGCAGTTCCGTGGACAGCCGGTGGATCTGGGTGCGAGCACGCGCGACAACGTCGCGCGGCTCGAGCTGAAATGAGCGACGCCATCGACGCGCCGATCCCGCCCGCGGCGCCACCGACGCGGCGCACGCGCCAGGCCGTGGTGCGCTGGGGCAGCCATGCGCTGACGATCGGCGGCGACGCGCCGGTGCGCGTGCAGGCGATGACCAACACCGACACCGTCGATGTCATCGGTACCGCGATCCAGGTGAAGGAACTCGCCCAGGCCGGCTCCGAGCTGGTGCGCATCACCGTCAACACGCCCGAGGCGGCCGAGGCCGTGCCGCACATCCGCGATCAGCTCGACCGCATGGGCATCGTGGTGCCGCTGATCGGCGACTTCCACTACAACGGCCACCGGCTGCTCAGCGAGCACCCGGCCTGCGCCGAGGCGCTGAGCAAGTACCGCATCAACCCCGGCAACGTCGGCAAGGGGGACAAGCGCGACCGCCAGTTCGCGATGATGATCGAGGCGGCGATGCGCCACGACAAGGTGGTGCGCATCGGCGTCAACTGGGGCAGCCTGGACCAGGAACTGCTGGCGACGCTGATGGACGCGAACGCGGCCCGCGCCGAGCCGTGGGACGCCAAGTCGGTGATGTACCAGGCGCTGGTGCGAAGCGCGCTGCAGTCGGCCGACTACGCACGCGAGCTGGGGCTGAACCCGGACAACGTCATCATCAGCTGCAAGGTCAGCGGCGTGCAGGACCTGATCACCGTCTACCGTGCATTGCACGCGCGCTGCGACTACGCGCTGCACCTCGGGCTGACCGAGGCCGGCATGGCCACGAAGGGCACGGTGGCCTCGACCGCGGCGCTGGCGGTGCTGCTGCACGAAGGCGTCGGCGACACCATCCGCGTGTCGCTGACGCCGCAGCCGGGCGAGGCGCGCACGCAGGAGGTGGTGGTCGCGCTGGAGATCCTGCAGGCGCTGGGGCTGCGCAGCTTCAACCCCAGCGTCACCGCCTGCCCGGGCTGCGGCCGCACCACCAGCGAGACCTTCCAGGTGCTGGCCAAGCGCATCGACGACCACCTGCGCGCGATGATGCCGGCCTGGCGCGAGCGCTATCCCGGGGTCGAGAACCTGAAGGTCGCGGTGATGGGCTGCATCGTCAACGGCCCCGGCGAAAGCAAGCATGCCGATATCGGCATCAGCCTGCCGGGCACCGGCGAGGCGCCGGCTGCGCCGGTGTTCATCGACGGCGAGAAGGCGCTGACGCTGCGCGGCGAAGGTATCGCCGAGGAGTTCCACCGCATCGTCGAGAACTACATCGAACGGCGCTTCGGCTCCGCCCCATAGGAGCCCGCTGGTGACCGACAGACCCGTTGCCGTGAAAACCGCAAGTCCGCCGCTGGTCGCGGTGAAGGGCATGAACGACCTGCTGCCCGACGCGGCCGAGCGCTGGGAGTGGGTCGAAGGCGTGATGCGCGGCGTGCTCGCACGCTGGGGCTACCGCAACCTGCGCACGCCGATCGTCGAGCCGACGCAGCTGTTCGTGCGCGGCCTCGGCGAGGTCACCGACATCGTCGAGAAGGAGATGTTCTCCTGGACCGACGCGATGAACGGCGATGCGCTGACGCTGCGGCCCGAGGCGACCGCCGGCATCGTGCGCGCGATCAACGAGCACAACGCGCTGTACAACGGCCCGCTGCGCATCTGGCAGATGGGGCCGATGTTCCGCCACGAGCGCCCGCAGAAGGGCCGCTCGCGCCAGTTCGACCAGCTCGACGTCGAGGCGCTCGGCTACCCCGGGCCCGATGTCGATGCCGAGCTGATCCTGATGCTGCGCGCGCTGTGGCGCGAGTTCGGGCTGGTCGAGGGGCGCGACATCGTGCTCGAGCTGAACAGCCTGGGCCAGGCCGAGGAGCGGCGTGCGCACCGCGACGCGCTGATCGCGCACTTCGAACAGCATGCCGGCCAGCTGGACGAGGACGCGCGCCGCCGGCTGCACAGCAACCCGCTGCGCATCCTCGACACGAAGAACCCGGCGATGGAGCCGGTGGTCGCGGCGGCGCCGCGCCTGATCGAGTTCCTCGGCGCCGAGTCGCTGGCGCATTTCGATGCGCTGCGTGCCGTGCTCGACGCCGCCGGTCTGGCGTACACGGTGAACCCGCGCCTGGTGCGCGGCATGGACTACTACAACCTGACCGTGTTCGAGTGGAAGAGCCCGCACCTGGGTGCGCAGAGCACGGTCTGCGGCGGCGGGCGCTACGACCGGCTGATCGAGACGCTGGGCGGCAAGCCGGCACCGGGCATCGGTTTCGGCCTGGGCACCGAGCGGCTGCTGCTGATGCTGGCGGCGGTGGACGCGATCGCGCCGGCACGCGCTCCCGACGCCTATGCCGTCGTGCCCGATGCGCGGTCGCTGCCGCGCGTGCTGCCGCTGCTGGCGGCCTTGCGCGAGCAGGGCATCGCTGTCGTCATGCACGCCGCCACGAAGGACGGCCAGGGCAGCATGAAGAGCCAGTTCAAGCGTGCCGATGCCAGCGGCGCGCGCCATGCGTTGATCTTCGGCGCCGACGAACTGGCGCGCGGCGAGGTCGCGGTCAAGCCGCTGCGCGCGGCCGATGCCGCGCAGCGCACGCTGGCGCTGGACGCCGTCGCGTCCTGGGCGCACGAATTGCGCAACGCATAATCCCGCAGTTTTTTCGCACCCCGATCCATGGCACAACCCCTCGACCTGCAGGAGCAGGAGCAACTCGACGCCGTCAAGGCCTTCTGGAAGAGCTACGGCAACCTGATCACCTGGGCGCTGGTCGCCGTGCTCGCCGTCTATGCCGGGCTGAACGGCTGGAAGTGGTGGCAGCGCGACCAGTCGGCCAAGGCGGCGGCGATGTTCGACCAGCTCGACCAGGCCGCGCAAGGCGGTGACGCGCAGCGCGCCGGGCAGATCTTCGCCGACCTGAAGGAGCGCTATCCACGCACCGTCTATGCCGAGCAGGGCGGCCTGGTGGCGGCGCGCGTGCAGTTCATCGCCGGCCAGAGCGACGCGGCGAAGGCCAGCCTCGGCTGGGTGGCCGAGCACGCGAGCGAGGACGAATACAAGACCGTCGCGCGCTTGCGCCTGGCGGGGCTGATGCTCGAAGCCAAGGACTTCGATGCGGCGCTGAAGCAGCTCGATGCGGCCAAGGCGCCCAGCTATGCGGCGCTGGTCGCCGACCGCCGCGGCGATGTGCTGCTGGCGCAGGGCAAGGCGGACGAAGCGCGCAGCGCCTACCAGGCGGCGTGGAAGGCGATGGACGAGAAGGTCGAATACCGTCGGCTGATCGATGCCAAGCTGACCGCGCTCGGTGCGGCGCCGGCGCCCGCCGCCAAGGCCTCGGAGGCCGGGCG
>DAORHX010000394.1:0-3906 GCA_035438245.1 Rubrivivax sp. | reverse complement strand
GGACGCGCGGCTGCGCGCCAGCGGGCGCTGGGCCGCCAGCGGCGCGCGGCGCATGGCGGTCGACTTCAAGCTCGAGCTGGCCGACAGCGGTGCCTTTCTCGACCGCCTCGGCGTCGGCGGCGCGCTGCGTGGCGGCAAGGGGCAGCTCGACGGCAAGCTGTCGTGGGCCGGCTCGCCGCTGACGCTGGACTACCCGAGCCTGGACGGCCGGCTGCGGCTCGAACTCGCGGCCGGCCAGTTCCTGCACGCCGACCCGGGCAGCGCGCGGCTGCTCGGCGTGCTCAGCCTGCAGACGCTGCCGCGCCGGCTGACGCTGGACTTCCGCGACCTGTTCCAGGAAGGGTTTGCCTTCGATGGCATCGACGGCGACGTCACGGTGGCGCGCGGCGTCGCCGAAACCGACAACCTGCGCATGCGCGGCGTGCAGGCCACCGTGCTGATGCAGGGCCGCGCCGACCTGCGGCGCGAGACGCAGGACCTGCGCGTGTGGGTCGTGCCGAACATCGACGCCACCGGGGCGGCGCTGGCGACGATGGCCATCAACCCGGCCATCGGCCTGGGCACGCTGTTTGCGCAATGGGCGCTGCGCGAGCCGCTGATCGCCGCCAACACGCGCGAACTGCACATCACCGGCTCGTGGGCCGAGCCGCAGGTGCAGCGCGTCGGCAGCGGCGCGGCACCACCTACCGAAAAGAGGCCTCCCGGATGAAGATCGCTGCCGTGCAGATGGTGTCCACGCCCGACGTGGCGCGCAACCTCGATGCTGCCGCGACGCTGATCGCGCGTGCCGCGGCGGCCGGCGCGCAGCTGGTGGCGTTGCCCGAGTACTTCTGCCTGATGGGCCATCGCGACGACGACAAGCTGGCGGTGGCCGAAGCCGAGGGCGACGGCCCGATCCAGCGCTTCCTGGCGGCAAGCGCGCGCAAGCACCGGCTGTGGCTCGTCGGCGGCACGCTGCCGCTGCGCGCGCCGGGCGCGGCACGCGTGCGCAACAGCTCGCTGGCCTTCGCGCCCGACGGGGCGCTCGCCGCGCGCTACGACAAGATGCACCTGTTCGCCTTCGACAACGGCCGCGAGCAGTTCGACGAGGCGCGTGTGCTCGAAGCCGGGCCTGCGCCCGTCGCGCTGCAGGCCGGGCCGCTGCGCGTCGGCTTGAGCGTGTGCTACGACCTGCGCTTTCCCGAGCTGTATCGCGCGCTGATGCAGCCGCCTTGCGATGTGCTGTGCGTGCCGTCGGCCTTCACCTACACCACCGGCCAGGCGCACTGGGAGCTGCTGCTGCGTGCGCGCGCCATCGAGAACCAGTGCGTGGTGCTGGCCCCGGCGCAGGGGGGCGTGCACGACAACGGCCGCCGCACCTGGGGCCACAGCATGATCGTCGACCCATGGGGCGAGGTGCTGGCGATGCAGGCCGAAGGCGAAGGCGTGGTCATCGCCGACGTCGACCTGCAGCGCCGCGACGCGGTGCGCACGCAGCTGCCGGCGCTGCGCCACCGTCGGCTGTAGCCGCGGTCGCGGTTATCCCCGATGGGCGCAAGCGGCAGCGATCCGTTAAAATCGACGCAATTGCGGGATCAAGCACATGGCCACCAAACGTTCCTCTGCACCTGTCGTATCGGAAACCGGGCAGCGGCTGCGCCAGACCCAGGCCGAGTACACGGCCGCGCGGCCGTCCAGCGGCCCCGGCGTCAAGCCGATGATGTCGAGCTCGAAGATGTACGTCTGCCGGCGCTGCCAGGCCAACTTCAAGACCGGCGACGGCAAGCCCGATCCGCGGCTGCCGGGCCTGGGCAAGTGCAACAAGTGCCTCGCCCAGCAGGCGCTGGCCGCCTGAAGGCGCTGCTGCCGCGCTGAGCCGCGCGCCGGGTCGCGGCGCGGTGGTCGGTGTGGGCCCGGGGTACCCAAGCTGAAGGGTCCGACGATGCAGGTCGAGCTCGTCCCCACCCGCCCCTTCGAAGGCCAGTTGCCCGGCACGTCGGGCCTGCGCAAGAAGGTCGCGGTGTTCCGCCAGCGCGGCTACCTCGAGAACTTCGTGCAGTCGGTGTTCGACTCGCTGCCGGGCCTGGCCGGCAGCACGCTGGTGCTCGGCGGCGACGGGCGCTTCCACAACGACGTCGCCATCCAGACCATCCTGCGCATGGCCGCGGCCAACGGCGTGGCGCGCGTGATCGTCGGCCGCGGCGGGCTGCTGTCGACGCCGGCGGCCAGCGAGCTGATCCGCAGCCGCGGCGCCTTCGGCGGGCTGATCCTGTCGGCCAGCCACAACCCCGGCGGGCCGCACGGCGATTTCGGCATCAAGTACAACATCGGCAACGGCGGCCCGGCACCGGAGAAGGTCACCGAGGCGATCCACCGGCGCACGCTGGTCATCGACCGCTGGCTGACGCTGGACGCCCCCGACGTCGACCTGCAGCGGGTCGGCGAAACCGCGCTCGGGGCCCTGCGCATCGAGGTCGTCGATGCGGTCGCGAGTTATGCGCGGCTGATGCAGCGGCTGTTCGACTTCGAGCGCATCCGCGCGCTGCTGGGCCGCGGCGACTTCCGCATCTGTTTCGATGCGATGCATGCCATCACCGGCCCCTATGCGCGCACCATCCTCGAAGGCCAGCTCGGCGCGCCGGCGGGCAGCGTCATCAACGGCGTGCCGCTGCCCGATTTCGGCGGCGGCCACCCCGACCCGAACCCCACCTACGCCGACGAGCTGATGCGCCGCATGGGCGGCGCCGACGCGCCGGACTTCGGCGCGGCCAGCGATGGCGACGGCGACCGCAACATGATCGTCGGCCGCGACTTCGTCGTCACGCCGAGCGACAGCCTGGCGGTGCTGGCCGCCAACGCCACGCGGGTGCCCGGCTACGCGGCCGGGCTGAAGGGCGTGGCGCGCTCGATGCCGACCAGCGGCGCGGTCGACCGCGTGGCCGCCGCCCTGGGCATCGCCTGCCACGAGACGCCGACCGGCTGGAAGTTCTTCGGCAACCTGCTCGACGCCGGGCTGTGCACGCTGTGCGGCGAGGAAAGCGCCGGCACCGGGTCGGACCACGTGCGCGAGAAGGACGGGCTGTGGGCCGTGCTGTTCTGGCTGAACATCCTGGCGGTGCGCGCGGGCGAGTCGGTCGAGGACATCGTGCGCGCGCACTGGCGGCGCTACGGCCGCAACGTCTATTCGCGCCACGACTACGAAGGCGTCGACGCGGCGCTGGCCAGGCGCATCGTCGAAGAGTTGCGCGTCGCGCTGCCGGCGCTGCCGGGCCGCCGCGTGGCCGGCCTGACGATCGGCCGCGCCGACGACTTCGGCTACACCGACCCGGTCGACGGCTCGGTCAGCCGCGGCCAGGGCCTGCGCGTGTTCTTCGACGACGGCTCGCGCATCGTGCTGCGGCTGTCCGGCACCGGCACCGAAGGCGCGACGCTGCGGCTGTACCTCGAGCGCTTCGAGCCCGATGCCGCCCGCCACGGCATCGACACGCAGGCGCCGCTGCAGCCGCTGATCGACGCCGCCGAGGCGTTGACGCAGCTGCGCCGGTGCAGCGGCCGCGAGCGGCCGGACGTCATCACCTGAAGGCGATGCGCGTCCTCGACGCCACCGCGGTCGCCGCCGCGCTGCCCTTCGGCCGACTGATCGGCGCGCTGCGCGAGCGCTTCGCCGCCGGCTGCCAGGTGCCGCCGCGCCATGTGCACGAGATCCGCTCGCCGCAGGGCGAGGTCATGAGCTCGCTGCTGATGCCGGCCTGGGCCTTCGATGCGCACGGCGTCGGCCGCTACGGTGTGAAGATCATCAACGTCGCGCCGGGCAACCGCGCGCGCGGCCTGCCCGGGCTGCACGGCAGCTACCTGCTGCACGATGCCGTCAGTGGCGTGCCGCTGGCGCTGCTCGACGGCGACGAGCTGACCGCGCGGCGCACGGCG
>DAORHX010000393.1:0-3916 GCA_035438245.1 Rubrivivax sp. | reverse complement strand
CGCACAACCTGCTGTTCGACTTCACGCTGCCCACCGGCTACATCGGCGCCGGCGTCGACATCACCCGCGGCAAGTGGGTCACCAAGGCGATGCTCGCGCAGATGAACCAGAACGCCAACTATTCGGCGGCCAAGGGCTCGGTCGTGGCGGCGCGGGTGGACTACGCGCGCGGCGAATACCAGGGCTTCGGCCTGGCCGGCGTCTACGGCCAGGCGCCGAACTTCGTCAACCCGCTGCCCGACGGCAGCATCGGCAACACCAACCTCGGGCTGATCGAGGTCGACGGCTACTTCATCCGCGGCGACTGGACGGTGCAGGGCCAGCTCAGCTATGGCTACCAGAAGGACGCGGCGATCACGCCCGACGCCAACGGCGGCCTGCGCACCGCGTCCTGGTATGGCTTGTCGACGCTGGCGGCCTACAAGTTCACGCCGCGCTTCGAGGGTGTCGGCCGCTTCGACTACCTCAACAACGCGCGCAATGGCGGCGGCCTGCTCGGCTACGGGGCCGACTCGGGCAACGGTATCGGGCCCGACGGCAGCCTCGGCTGCGAGGCCGGCGTCGTCTACGTCGCGGGCTGCGACGAAGGCGCGAACCGCTACGCGCTGGCACTGGGCGTCAACTACGTGTTCAACCAGTACACGATGTTCAAGGCCGAGGCGCGCTACGACTGGGCGAACCTGCCGGTGTTCCTGTACGTCAACGACGGCAGCTACCGCAAGAGCAACAGCATGCTCGGCGCGTCGGTGGTGGTGTCGTTCTAGGCCCCGCGCGGCGCACCCGCCGCGGCGTAGCATGCGCGGCAAACCACGGGTGCCGAGGGGGCTGCGATGAAGGACCTGATCGAACGCCTGCGCGCCGCCGGCGTGCACACGCTGCTGGCGCAGTTCGCCGACCTGCATGGCGTGGCCAAGGGCAAGCTGCTGCCGCTGGCGCACCTGGACGAACTGCTGGCCGACGGCGTCGGCTTCTGCGGGCCGGCGATCGCCGGCACCGGGCTGCCGCGGGTCGGCCCGCGCGCCGAATACCATGCACGCGGCAACGCCAGCACCGTCACCGTGCTGCCCTGGCTGCCCGGCGTGGCGCGCATCGTCTGCGACGGTTTCGTCAACGGCCAGCCTTTCGACGCCTGCCCGCGCCAGATCCTCAAGCGCGCGGTGGCGCGTCTGGCCGAGCGCGGATGGCACCTGCGCACCGGCATCGAGCCCGAGTTCTTCCTGCTGCGGCGCGACGGCGCACGCTGGCGCACGGCCGATGCGCTGGACCTGCTGGACAAGCCGTCGTACGACCTGAAGTCGCTGGCGCGCCAGCAGGGTTTCCTGCACGACCTGCAGGCGGCGCTGGCGGAGTGCGGGCTGGACGTGATGCAGATCGACCACGGCGACGCGCAGGGCCAGTACGAGCTGAACTTCGGCTTCGACGAGGCGCTGACCAGCGCCGACCACCTGATGCTGTTCAAGCTCGGCGCGCATGCGATGGCCGAGGCGCAGGGCATGGTGTTCTCGCTGATGCCCAAGCCCTTCCCCGACCGGCCCGGCAGCGGCATGCATTTCCACGTGTCGCTGTGGTCGGACTGGAACCCGAAGCGGCCCGACAACGCGCACAACGTCTTCGTGCCGCACCGCAGCGACGGCAGCGCCGACCACGAGCGCGCCCTGTCGCCCGTCGGCCGGCACTTCATCGCCGGCGTGCTGGCGCATGCGGCCGCACTGACCGCGCTGGTGGCACCGACCGTCAACTCGTACAAGCGCTTGCGCGCCGGGCCCTCGCGCTCGGGCACCTGCTGGGCACCGCTGCACGTGGCGCAGGGCCCGGACAACCGCACGGCGGCGCTGCGCACGCTGCACGGCCGCTTCGAATGGCGTGTGCCCGATGCCGCAGCCAACCCGTACCTGGCGACGGCGGCGCTGATCGCCGCCGGGCTGGACGGCATCGACCGCAAGCTCGAGCCGCCGCCCGACTGCACCGACGACCTGTTCGAGCTGCCGGCGGCGCAGCTGCGCGAACGCGGCATCGCGCTGCTGCCGCAGTCGCTGGGTGAGGCGCTGGATGCGCTGGCGGCCGACGAGCTGGTCTGCACGGCGCTGGGCACCAGCGCCGCACAGCAGTTCGTCGCGCTGAAGCGCGCCGAGATCGCCGACTACCGCATGCACATCAGCGACTGGGAATGGCAACGCTACGCCGAGGCGTTCTGACCCGCGCCCGGCCTTGAGCCCGCAGCGCACGCCGCCGGTGCCGTGGCTGGCCTACGCCAGCCTGGCCGGCAGCATGGGCCTGGTCGGCTCCTATGTCGGCCTGTCCAAGCTGCTGGTGGCGGCCTTTCCGATCTTCCTGCTCGCCTGGCTGCGCTTCGGCATCGCCGCGCTGGCGATGCTGCACTGGGTGCGCCGGCGCGACGGCGAGCCGGCGCTGTCGGCCCACGACCGCCGGCTGCTGTTCTGGGAGAGCTTCCTCGGCAACTTCCTGTTCTCGATCTGCATGCTGTTCGGCGTCGCGCTGACCTCCGCGGTGGCCGCCGGCATGGTGATGGCCGCGATCCCCGCCGCGGTCGCGCTGCTGTCGCGCCTGTTCCTCGGCGAGAGCATCCGCCCGCGCGCGATGGCGGCGATCGCGCTGGCGGTGGCCGGCGTCGTGCTGCTGGCGCTGGCCAAGGACACCAGCGCCCAGGCGTCCGGCACCGCCACGGGCTGGGGCTACCTGCTGCTGCTCGGCGCCGTGCTGTGCGAGGCCAGCTATGTGGTCATCGGCAAGCGGCTGACGGCCAAGCTGACGCCGCGGCGCATCAGCGCGCTGATCAACCTGTGGGGGCTGGCGCTGGTCACGCCGTTCGGGCTGTGGCAGGCGTGGCGCTTCGATTTCGGCGGCGTCGGCGCGGCCACCTGGACGCTGCTCGTGTTCTATGCGCTCGCCGCGAGCATGGTCACCGTGTGGCTGTGGATGAAGGGGCTGCGGCAGGTGCCGGCGCAGCAGGCCGGGGTGTTCACGGTGATGCTGCCGATCAGCGCCGCGCTGGTCGGCGTGCTGTTCCTCGGCGAGCCGTTCGGCGCGCTGCATGCGACGGCCTCCGCGCTGTCGCTGGCCGGCTTGCTGCTGGCCACCTGGCCGCAGCGCGCGCCGGTCAGCGCCGGCGCGAACGACCGTAGCGGCTGAACCGCTCCAGCACCTCGGCCATCTGCGCGGCGCTCAGGCAGGCCGGCTCGGCCACCGCCAGCGCCTTCAGGTAGATCTCGCACAGCGCCTCGATCTCGACCGCGACCTTCAAGGCCTGTTCGAGCGTCGCACCGGCAGCCACCAGCCCGTGCTGCGCCAGCAGGCAGGCGTTGCCGCCGGCCAGGCCCTGGGCGACCGCCTGCGACAGCGCCTCGCTGCCGAACACGTGGTAAGGCACGCAGGGCACGCGCTCGGCACCGGCCACCGCCACCATGTAGTGGAACGGCGGCAGCTCGCGCTGCAGGCAGGCCAGCGCGGTGGCATGGACCGAATGCGTGTGCACCACCGCCATCAGCTCGCCGCGCCGCGCCAGCACCGCCTGGTGCATGCGCCATTCGGACGACGGCTGCCACTCGCCGTCGATCTGGCCGTCGTCGCCGATCCACGCCAGCTGCTGCGGCAGCAGCGCGTCGGCGGCGATGCCGGTGGGCGTGACCAGCATGCCGCCGCCCTGTCGTGCGCAGCGCAGGCTCAGGTTGCCGGTGCTGCCGCGGTTCAGCCCGCGCGCGTCGAGCTGCCGCATCGCCTGTACCGCCGCGTCACGCAGCGCGCCTTCGTCGTTCATGCGCTCGCCAGCCTGGCCAGGCTTTCCTGCTGCGCGGCGACGACGCCCCGCTCGGTGATCAGCGCGCTGACCAGCGCCGCCGGCGTGACGTCGAAGGCCGGGTTGGCCGCGGCGCAGCCGTCGGGGGCGAGCTGCACCTCG
>DAORHX010000392.1:0-3919 GCA_035438245.1 Rubrivivax sp. | reverse complement strand
TGCAGGCCTGCGCGGCCAACGGCATGCAGGAGCTGGACCACTCGGCGCTGGTGCGTGCGCTGGAGCTGATGGCCCATCACGAGGTGGCCAAAGCGTGAACGCGGCGGGGCCGGAACAAGCCGTGCCGGACAGCGCGGCCCGGAAGACGAGAAGGAGAGGGTGATGCCCGACACGCCGCTGACCATCCGCATGCACGAGCGCGACAACGTCGCCATCGTCGCCAACGACGGCGGCCTGGGCGCCGGCAGCGTGCTGTCTTCGGGGCTGGTGCTGCGCGACCGCGTGCCGCAGGGCCACAAGGTGGCGCTGGCCGACATCGCCGCCGGCGCGCCGGTGCTGCGCTACGGCATCCCCATCGGCCACGCGCTGGCCGACATTGCCGCCGGCAGCTGGGTGCACGAACGGCTGCTGAAGATGCCCGACGCTCGCGGCCTGCAAGGGCTGCCGATCGCCACCGTCAAGCCCGAGCCGCTGCCGCCGCTGCACGGCTACACCTTCGAGGGCTACCGCAACGCCGACGGCTCGGTCGGCACGCGCAACGTCCTGGCGATCACGCAGACCGTGCAGTGCGTGGCCGGGGTCACCGAGTTCGCGGTGCAGCGCATCAAGGCCGAGTTGCTGCCGCGCTTTCCGAACGTCGACGACGTGGTCGCGCTGCAGCACGGCTACGGTTGCGGCGTGGCCATCGACGCACCCGACGCGGTGGTGCCGATCCGCACGCTGCGCAACATCAGCCTGAACCCGAACTTCGGCGGCGAGCTGATGGTCGTCAGCCTGGGCTGCGAGAAGCTGCAACCCGAGCGGCTGCTGCCGCCGGGCAGCTTCGCCATCGTCGACGAGCGCAGCGTCGCCGACGTCGGCGACAGCGCCGAAGCCCCGCTGGACGTGGTGCGGCTGCAGGACGAAGCGCATGTCGGCTTCATGTCGATGGTCGAAGCGATCCTGCGTCAGGCCGAAGTGCACCTGGAACGGCTGAACGCACGACAGCGCGAGACCGTGCCGGCCAGCGAGCTGGTGGTCGGCGTGCAATGCGGCGGCAGCGATGCCTTCAGTGGCGTCACCGCCAACCCGGCGGTGGGCTTCTGCACCGACCTGCTGGTGCGCGCCGGTGCCAGCGTGATGTTCAGCGAGACCACCGAGGTGCGCGACGGCATCGACCAGCTGACCGCACGCGCCGCCACGCCCGAGGTGGCCGAGGCCATGATCCGCGAGATGGCCTGGTACGACGCCTACCTGAAGCGCGGCGCGGTCGACCGCAGTGCCAACACCACGCCGGGCAACAAGGCAGGCGGGCTGTCGAACATCGTCGAGAAGGCGATGGGCTCGATCGTCAAGTCGGGCAGCGCGCCGATCAGCAACGTGCTGTCGCCGGGCAAGAAACTGAAGGCCAAGGGCCTGACCTATGCCGCCACGCCGGCCAGCGACTTCATCTGCGGCACGCTGCAGCTGGCCGCCGGCATGAACCTGCACGTCTTCTCCACCGGCCGCGGCACGCCCTACGGTCTGGCGGCGGTGCCGGTGATCAAGGTGGCCACGCGCAGCGAGCTGGCGCGGCGCTGGCACGACCTGATGGACATCGACGCCGGCAGCATCGCCGAGGGCAGGGCGACGATCGAGGACGTGGGCTGGGAGCTGTTCCGCTGCATGCTCGACGTCGCCAGCGGCCGCAGGAAGACCTGGGCCGAGCAGTGGAAGCTGCACAACCAGCTGGTGCTGTTCAACCCCGCGCCGGTGACCTGAGGCGCGTCGTGCCAAAGGCGGCAGTAGTGCCGCGGCAATAATCGGATGGCCTTGCCCACGACATCCGATGCCCCCGACCCCGGAACAACTCGCCCGCCAGGACATCGACACCAAGCTTGTGGCAGCGGGCTGGTTGGTGCAGCGCCACGCCGACATGAACCTGGTCGCCGGCCGCGGTGTCGCCGTCTGCGAGTTCCCGATGAAGACGGGCTTCGGCAGCGCCGACTACCTGCTCTATGTCGACCGCAAGGCGGTCGGCGCGATCGAAGCCAAGGTGGGCGGCGCGCTCACCGGCGTCGAAGCGCAGACCGGCAAGTACGCCGCCGGCCTGCCCGACAAGCTGCCGGCGCACCGGCGCCCGCTGCCTTTCCTGTTCGAGGCGAATGCCACGCTGACCTTCTTCACCAACGGCCTCGACCCGTCGCCCCGCAGCCGGCGCGTGTTCAACTTTCCACGCCCCGAGACGCTGGCCGACTGGGCCGGCCACGAGGCCCAACTGCGCGAGCGCCTGAACCGACTGCCGCCGCTCGACACCACGCGCCTGTGGAGCGTGCAGGCCCAGGCCATCGCCAAGCTCGAAGCCTCGCTGGCCCGCGCCGACCCGCGCGCGCTGATCCAGATGGCCACCGGCTCGGGCAAGACCTTCACCGCGGTCAACACCGCCTACCGGCTGCTCAAGTTCGGCCAGGCGCGGCGCATCCTGTTCCTGGTTGATCGCGGCAACCTGGGCAAGCAGACCGAGGACGAGTTCGCCAACTTCGAACCCCCCGACGATGCGCGCAAGTTCCCCGCGCTGTACACCGTGCAGCGGCTGAAGGGCAACGCCATCAACCCGGCGGCCAAGGTGGTGATCACGACCATCCAGCGCCTGTTCTCGATGTTGAAGGGCGAGAGCGAGTTCGACGAAGGCAACGAAGAAGGCTCGGCCTTCGACAGCGCAAGGCCCTGGCAGGGCGAGCCGCCCGCGGTGGCCTACAACGCCGCCATCCCGCCGGAGTTCTTCGACGTGGTCATCGTCGATGAATGCCACCGCTCGATCTACGAGCTGTGGGCGCAGGTGCTGCTGTACTTCGACGCCTTCCTCATCGGCCTGACGGCCACGCCCTCGGCGCGCACCATCGCCTTCTTCAACCGCAACCTGGTGATGCAGTACGGCCACGCCGAGGCGGTGGCCGACGGCGTGAACGTCGACTTCGATGTCTTTCGCATCCGCACGCGCATCACCGAGGCAGGGGCGACGATTGCCGGCGGTGCCGACGTGTATGTCGACAAGCGCGACAAGCTCACCCGCGCCGAACGGCTGGCGCAACTCGACCAGGACCTGACCTACACCGCCAACCAGCTGGACCGCGACATCGTCGCCGAAGACCAGATCCGCACCGTGCTCGGGCAGTTTCGCGAGCAGGTGCTGCCGCAGGCCTTTGCCGGGCGCACCGAGGTGCCGAAGACGCTGATCTTCGCCAAGGACGACTCGCATGCCGACGACATCGTGCGCATCGCGCGCGAGGTCTTCGCCGAGGGCAACCACTTCTGCCAGAAGATCACCTACCGCACCGGCTTCACCAAGCTGACGCGCAAGGTGGCCAACGCCGACGGCAGCCAGACCGAGACCACCGACTGGGTGCGCACCTCGAAGCTCACGCCGGACGAGATCCTGGGCAACTTCCGCAACAGCTACTGGCCGCGCATCGCGGTCACGGTGGACATGATCGCCACCGGCACCGACGTGAAGGCTATCGAGTGTGTGTTCTTCCTGCGCAACGTCAAATCGGCCGGCTTCTTCGAGCAGATGAAGGGCCGCGGCGTGCGCGTCATCTCCAGCGACAAGCTGCGCGGCGTGACGCCGAGCGCAAGGGTGAAGGACCGCTTCATCGTCGTCGATGCGGTCGGCGTGTGCGAGCAGGACAAGACCGATTCGCACACGCTGAACCGCCAGCCGTCGGCGACGCTGGAACAGCTGCTGACCTACGTGGCACAAGGCGGGCTCGACCCCGATGCGCTGAGCACGCTGGCCGGCCGTCTGGCGCGGCTGCAGCGCGAGTTCGCGCCCGAGCAGCTGGCCGAACTGCAGACGCTGGCCGGCGGCAAGGCCTGGTCGGCGCTGGCGCACGACCTGCTGCACGCCTGCGACCCCGACGCGCAGCGCCAGGCCGCGGTCACGGCGGCGGTCGAGGCCGCG
>DAORHX010000391.1:0-3937 GCA_035438245.1 Rubrivivax sp. | reverse complement strand
CGGCAGCGGCCAGCAGCAGGCTGCGCCGCCGGCCGGCGCCGGGTCGCGAAAGGTGCGCGAGGTTCATGTGCCGATTGTCCGTCCTGCGCAAGCGGCTTCAGGCGGCGATGCCCTTGGCGCGTGCCGTGCCCGCGCGACGGCCCGCCTCCGAAGCGGAGCGTTCAGCGCCCGGAGAGGATCGCCTTCTCGTCGTCCTCGCGGTACGAGCGGCCTTCGCAGTCGCTGCGCCAGTCCGCCAGCTCCCTGTCGAAGGCCCCGATGTCGCGCTGGAACTGCGCGCTGCGCGTGTTCCAGTCGCCGGCCGCGCGGTTGCGCTGCTCGATCCGCTCGTTGTAGGCCTTGCCCGCCTGCTCGGCCTGCACGCCGAGGCGGCCGCGCTCGTCGTCCAGCTCCTTGGCGGCCTTGTCGAGCGCGCTCTTCTCGCGTTCCAGCGACTGCTGCTGGCGTTGTGCCATCGGATCGGACTGGGCGCCACCCTGGGTCTTGCGCACGCGCTCGTTGAAGTCCGCGATCTGCTGCGACAGCTGCTGCGTGCGACGGTTCAGGTCGTCGGCCGCTGCCTTCAGCTTGTCGATCGCCTCGCGATCGGCGTTCAGCGACGCTTCGGCGGCGTCGAGCTCTTCGCGGTCACGCTCCAGCTGGTCGCGCGTGGTCTGCAGTGCGGGCTGCCGCGTGGCGAGGCCCTTTTGCTGCTGCAGGCAACTGCGCAGTTCCTCGCGCGACAGCAACTTGCCGCCACCCTTGGCGGTGCCCAATGACTTGGTCGCATGGCCCTGGCCGGCCACCGGCAGCGCGAGGGCGGCAGCGGCCAGGCCGCCGAGCAGCGAAGGGAGCAGCTTCATCGGGAATCACGACGGTTGCGGCGGGGGGCGCATCATGCCACCGGCATGGCATCGGTTATCTTGCGGTCATGGCCGAACTGAGCTTCTTCTGGCACGACTACGAGACCTTCGGCGCCGTGCCGCGCCGCGACCGGCCGGCGCAGTTTGCCGGGCTGCGCACCGATGCCGAGCTGAACCCGATCGATGCGCCGCTGATGTGCCACTGCCGCCCGGCGCCGGACTTCCTGCCCGAGCCCGAGGCCTGCCTGCTGACCGGCATCCTGCCGCAGGAATGCCTGGAAAAGGGGCTGGCCGAGCACGCCTTCGCCGATGCCATCGAGCGCCAGCTGGCGCGGCCGGGCACGGTTGGGGTGGGCTACAACTCGATCCGCTTCGACGACGAGGTCACGCGCTTCCTGTTCTGGCGCAATCTGATCGACCCCTATGCCCGCGAATGGCAGAACGAGTGCGGCCGCTGGGACCTGCTGGACGTGCTGCGCTGCGCGCGCGCACTGCGCCCCGAGGGCATCGAGTGGCCGGTGCACGACGATGGCCGCGCGTCGTTCAAGCTCGAGCACCTGACGCGGGCCAACGGGCTGCAGCACGATGCGGCGCACGACGCGCTGTCCGACGTGCGCGCGACGATCGCGCTGGCGCGGCTGCTGAAATCGCGCCAGCCGAAGCTGTGGGACTTCTGCCTGCGATTGCGCAGCAAGCATGCGGTGCTCGACGAGATCGGCGCTGCCCAGTCGCAGGGCCGGCCGTTCCTGCACGTGTCGGGCATGTACGGGGCCGAGCGCGGCTGTCTGGCGCTGGTCTGGCCGCTGGCGCCGCACCCGACCAACCGCAACGAGATCGTCGTCTGGGACCTCTCGCAGGATCCGGCCGAACTGCCGCAGCTCGGCCTGGCCGAGCTGCGGCAGCGACTGTTCAGCCGCGCGGACGAACTGCCCGAGGGCGTCACGCGGCTGCCGATCAAGACCATCCATGTCAACAAGTCGCCGGTGGTGGTTGCCAACCTGAAGACGCTGCGGCCCGAGATGGCGCAGCGCTGGGGGCTGGATCTGGACCAGGGGCTGCGCCATGCCGATACCGCTGCGCGGCACGCGGGCTTGCTGGCTGGCATGTGGCCCGAGGTCTACCGGCGCGAGGCGGAACCACGCGCGCGCGACGTCGACGAGGACCTCTATGGCGGCTTCGTGGGCAACGGCGACCGGCGCACGCTGCAGCAGTTGCGCGGCGCGAGCCCACGGGCACTCGCCACTCGGCGGCCGGACTTTGCCGATCCGCGCTTGCATGAACTGCTGTTCCGCTACCGCGCGCGCAACTTCCCCGAAACCTTGAGCGCGGCCGAGCAGGCCCAGTGGCAGGCGCATTGCGCCGACCGCTTGTGCGATGCGGGCGACGACAGCGGCCACCTCGGCGCGCTCGGCCTGCACGGTTTTGCCCGCCGCATCGCGGCGCTCGAGGAAACCGCCGACGATCGGGGCCGCGCGCTGCTCGCGCAACTGCGCGCCTACGCCGCGGCCATCGCGCCCGACTGCGGCGCGCGCTGAGCGCTGCCGCTCAGCGCTTGGTCGTCGGTGACTGCGTCACCGCGATGCCGCTGGTGTCGACCTGGCCGGGCAGGTTCATGCCCAGGCTGTTCGCGTCGGTGACGACTTCCTTGGCCTGTTCTTCGTGCACGCACGCGTCGACGATGCGCCGCCCGCGTACGGTGTCCATCATCATCGACTTGGTGGGGATCTGCACCATCAGCATCGGGCCGTTGCCGACCTCTTCCAGGCGCACGGCGCCGGTGGTCGAGCGCACCGGCTTCATCGTGTAGGACTTGCCGCTGAAAGTGACGACGACATAACCCTCGACCGGGTGCTTGTTGATGTTCAGCGCCTGCTTGAATTCGCAGTCGTAGGGGCCGTACAGCGTCTGCATCGCGGCCAGCATCTGCTCCGGGTTGGCGGGTGTCAGTACCGGCGCGGCTGCCGGCGCCGGCTGGGCCTTGGCGGCCGCGGCGGACTTCTTCGCCACCTGGGCGATGGCCGGGACGCCGACGAGCGAGGCGCAGACGAGCGCGAGGGGGAGCATGACTCTCATGGTGGCCCTGCAGCAGTGGAAGATCGCCTATTGTGCCGCGACCGGCTGGCCCGAAGAAAGCCCGATCTGTGCCGCGCAGTAAGGTTGTTTTCAAGGCTTCAATGGCAAAGGCCCGCCGGGGCGGGCCTTTGCGGTGCTGCACGCTGACGCTCAGGCGCTGACGGCCTTGGCCGCCCGCGCATACTCCTCGATCTGGTCGAAGTTCATGTAGCGGTACACGCTGGCGGCGTCCTGGTTGATGATGCCCATCGCCTCGTGGTATTCGGCCACGCTCGGGATCTTGCCCAGCTTGGAGGCGATCGCCGCCAGCTCGGCCGAGGCCAGGTAGACGTTGGTGTTCTTGCCCAGCCGGTTCGGGAAGTTGCGGGTGCTGGTCGAGACCACCGTCGCGCCTTCGCGCACCTGCGCCTGGTTGCCCATGCACAGGCTGCAGCCCGGCATCTCGGTGCGCGCGCCGGCCGTGCCGAAGGCCGCGTAGTGGCCTTCCTTGATCAGCTCGCTCTGGTCCATCTTGGTCGGCGGCGCCACCCACAGCTTGACCGGGATGTCGCGCTGCCCGCCCAGCAGCTTGGCCGCGGCGCGGAAGTGGCCGATGTTGGTCATGCAGCTGCCGATGAAGGCCTCGTCGATCTTCGTGCCGGCCACGTCCGACAGCAGCTTGGCGTCGTCCGGGTCGTTCGGGCAGCACAGCACCGGCTCCTTCAGCTCGGCCAGGTCGATCTCGATCACGGCCGCGTACTCGGCGTCCTTGTCGGCCTCGAGCAGCTGCGGCTTGGCCAGCCAGGCCTCGACCTTCTCGATGCGCCGCGCCAGCGTCTTCGCGTCGGCGTAGCCGTCGGCGATCATGTTCTTCATCAGCACGACATTGCTGGTCAGGTACTCGACGATCGGCGCCGGATTCAGCTTGATCGTGCAGCCGGCGGCGCTGCGCTCGGCCGACGCGTCGCTCAGCTCGAAGGCCTGCTCGACCTTCAGGTCCGGCAGGCCCTCGATCTCGAGGATGCGGCCGCTGAAGATGTTCT
>DAORHX010000390.1:0-3937 GCA_035438245.1 Rubrivivax sp. | reverse complement strand
CGCTGACCTCTTGCATGCCATGCAAGCGCTCTCCCAGCTGAGCTATACCCCCGTCTGGTTCTGCTTGCGTTGCTCGAGCAGCCGCGCATTATAGACGCAGTTTCTAGACGCTTCTCAGACGCCACAGCACCTGCTCGCGCGCAAAGAGCTCGAGCACGGCATCCAGCGACGGCGTCTGGCTGCGGCCGCACACCAGCACACGCGCCGCGTGCGCCAGTTGCGGCATCTTCAGGCCCTGCTCGGCGAGCGTGGCCTTGATCGCCGCGGCGATCGAGGCCTTGTCCCAAGCCACGTCGCTCAGGCGGCCGCGCAGCGACAGCAGCGCAGGCTTCACGGCGTCGGTGACGTGCGCCGCCACCTCCTCGGCGCGCGGCTGGACATCGACGTAGTACATGCCGACCCAGTCGGCCAGCTCGACCGTGGTCGCGCAGCGGTCCTTGAACAGCGCGCAGCGACGCGCCAGCGCTTCGTCGGCCGCGGCGGCAATTCCGCGACGCGCCAGCTGCGCTGCCACCAGCGCGGCCAGCGACGCGTCGCTGCGCTGCTTGAGGTAGTGCGCATTGACCCAGTTCAGCTTGACTGGATCCCACTGCGCGGCGCTCTTCGCCAGATGGAGGCCGTCGAACCAGGCGACGAACTGCTCGCGGCTGAACAGCTCGTCGTCGCCGTGGCTCCAGCCCAGCCGCGCCAGGTAGTTGAGCATCGCCTCGGGCAGGTAGCCGTCGTCCTCGTACTGCGTGACGCTGACCGCGCCGTGGCGCTTGGACAGCTTGTCGCCGTCGGGGCCGAGGATCATCGGCACGTGGCCGTACACCGGCAACTCGGCGCCGAGCGCACGCAGGATGTTGATCTGCCGCGGCGTGTTGTTGACATGGTCGTCACCGCGGATGACGTGCGTGATGCGCATGTCCCAGTCGTCGACGACGACACAGAAGTTGTAGGTCGGCGTGCCCACGCCGTCGGGCGTCGTGGCATCGGCACGCGCGATCACCAGGTCGTCGAGCTCGGCGTTGGCGATGCTGATCGGGCCCTTGACCAGATCGTCCCAGCTGACCGTGCCGCCCTGGGGGTTGCGAAAGCGCACGACCGACGGCACGCCGTCGGGCACCGGCGGCAGCGTCTTGCCGGGTTCGGGCCTCCAGCGGCCGTCGTAGCGCGGCTTCTCGCCGCGCGCGCGCTGCGCCTCGCGCATCGCGTCGAGCTCTTCGGTCGAGCAGTAGCAGCGATAGGCCGTGCCTTCGTGCAGCATCTTCGCGATCACCTCGCGGTAGCGCTCGACGCGCTGCATCTGGAAGAACGGGCCCTCGTCGTGCCCGAGCTGCAGCCAGCGCAGCGCAGCGACGATCTGCTCGACCGCCTGCTGCGTGGAGCGCGCCACGTCGGTGTCCTCGATGCGCAGGATGAAGTCGCCGCCGAAGTGGCGCGCGTAGGCCCACGAGAACAGCGCGGTGCGCGCGGTGCCCAGGTGCAGGAAGCCGGTGGGCGACGGCGCGATGCGGGTACGGATCCTCGAGTTCATGTCGTGTTCAAGGGCTTCCCAGCCCGCGCTGCAGGTCGTCGATGATGTCGTCCACGTGCTCCAGGCCCACCGCCAGCCGCACCATGCCCTGGCCGATGCCGGCCGCCAGGCGCTGCTCCTCGCTCAGGCGGCCATGCGAGGTGGTGGCCGGGTGCGTGATGATCGACTTGGTGTCGCCCAGGTTGGTGGCGATGCTCAGCACGCGCGTGCGATCGATGACGCGGAAAGCCCTCGCACGCGCCGCGTCGGCACCGTCGGCGCGCACGTCGAAGGAGACCACCGCGCCGCCCAGACCCGACTGCTGGCGCATCGCCAGTTCGTGCTGCGGGTGCGATGCCAGGCCCGGGTAGTAGACACGCGCCACCGCGGGATGCGCTTGCAGCCACTGCGCCACCACGAGCGTTGCTTCGCTCTGCGCCTTCATGCGCAGCGCCAGCGTCTCCAGCCCCTTCAGCACCACCCAGGCGTTGAACGGGGACAGCGTCATGCCGGCGGTGCGCAGTGTCGGGCCGAAGACGTCGTGGATCAGGCTGCGCGCACCGCACAGCGCACCGGCCATGACACGGCCCTGGCCGTCGAGATACTTGGTGCCGGCATGCATCACCAGGTCGGCGCCCAGCGCCAGCGGTCGCTGCAGCACCGGCGTGCAGAAGGTGTTGTCGACGGTCAGCAGTGCGCCGGCCTCGTGCGCGATGTCGGCCAACGCGGCGATGTCGCACACATCGGTCAGCGGGTTGGTCGGCGTCTCGGCGAACAGCAGCCGGGTGGTCGGCCTGAGCGCCTGGCGCCACTCGGCCAGGTCGGCCTGCGCGACGAAGCTGGTGGCCACGCCGAACTTGGCGAACTCCTTGGCGAACAGGCTGATCGTGGAGCCGAACACCGAGCGCGAGCACACGACGTGGTCGCCAGCCTTCAGCAACCCCATCGCCAGCAGCAGGATCGCGCTCATGCCGGTGGCCGTGGCCACCGCGGCCTGCGCCCCTTCCATCGCCGCGAGCCGCAGTTCCAGGCTGCGCACGGTCGGGTTGCTGGTGCGGCCGTAGGTGAAGTCCTCCATCTCGGCAAAGCGCCGCGCCGAGGTTTCGGCATCGGCTTGCACGAAGGACGTGCTGAGGAACAGGCCTTCGCTGTTCTCGCCATGCTGGCTGGGTGCCAGCGCGGTGCGCACCGCCAGCGTCTGCGGGTGCAGGCCCTCGGGCAGCACGGCGCGCGCCAGCCGCGCAGCCTCGTCGTTGTGGTCGTCCATCGTCGTCAGGCCGTATCGGCGTTGTGCAGCGCCAGCCGCGTGCGCTCGTCGCCGTCGCCGTCGTCGTCACCGTCGCCATGCGCCGCGCTGCGCTGTGCCTGCATCGCCGCGAAGTCCGCGGCGGAGATGTCACCGGTGATGTAGTGGCCGTCGAAGCACGAGGCCTCGAAGCCGTCCAGCGACGGATTCAGCGCACGCATCACACGCTTCATCGCCTCGACGTCCTGGTAGATCAGCGCATCGGCGCCGATGTACTCGCGGATCTGCTCGATGCTGCGGTCGGCGGCGATCAGCTCCTCGCGCGTCGGCATGTCGATGCCGTAGACGTTTGGAAAGCGCACCGGCGGCGCGGCCGAGGCCATGTAGACCTTCCTCGCACCGGCCTCGCGCGCCATCTGCACGATCTCCTTGCTGGTCGTGCCGCGCACGATCGAGTCGTCGACCAGCAGCACGTTGCGGCCCTTGAACTCGACGCCGATGGCGTTGAGCTTCTGGCGCACGCTCTTCTTGCGCACCGCCTGCCCCGGCATGATGAAGGTGCGGCCGACGTAGCGGTTCTTGACGAAACCCTCGCGGTAGGGCTTGCCCAGCTTCTGCGCCAGCTGCATCGCCGACGGGCGGCTCGACTCGGGGATCGGGATGACGACGTCGATCTCGTTCGGCGGCATCGTCGAGACGACGCGCTGCGCCAGCGTCTCGCCCAGGTTGAGCCGTGCCTGGTAGACCGAGATGCCGTCGAGCACCGAATCGGGCCGCGCCAGGTAGACGTACTCGAACATGCAGGGGTGGTGCGATGGCCGTTCGGCGCACTGCCGCGCATGCACCTGGCCGGCCACGTCGATGAACAGGGCCTCGCCGGGGGCGACGTCGCGCAGCACGTGCCGCCCGGTACCCTCGATGGCCACCGACTCGCTGGCCACCATGTGTTCGACGCCCTCGTCGCCGCGCAGTTCGCCGACACACAACGGTCGGATGCCGAACGGGTCGCGGAACGCCAGCAGCCCGTGGCCGGCGATCAGCGCGATCACCGCGTAGGAGCCCTTGATGCGCTTGTGCACCGCGGCCACCGCGGCGAACAACGCGTCCGGCGTCAGCGGCAGGCCGCGCGCGGCGACCTCGATCTCGTGCGCCAGCACGTTGATCAGCACCTCGGTGTCGCTCTCGGTGTTGAT
>DAORHX010000389.1:0-3955 GCA_035438245.1 Rubrivivax sp. | reverse complement strand
ACGCGCGCGGCGTTGTGTGCGTCGACCGTGACGGTGCGCTCGACCTGCACGCCGGGCGTGTCGCGCGGCACGGCGAACAACACCGGCCCGTCGGCGCTGCGCGCGACCACCAGCAGCAGCGACGCGACATGGCCGTCGGGCACGAAGCTCTTGCTGCCCGACAGGCGCCAGCCGTCGCCGCTGCGCTCGGCGCGCAGCGCAACGGCCTCGGGGCGATGTTTGGGCCCTTCGTCGAGCGCCAGCGTGGCGATGGCTTCGCCGCGGGCGATGCGCGGCAGCCACTGCGCCTGCTGTGCCTCGCTGCCCGCCGCCTGCAACAGCCGGGCGGCGACCACGCCGCTGGCCAGGAAGGGCAGGGCGCTCAGGTGGCGGCCGATCTGCTCCATCAGCACGCCCATCTCCACCGCACCGAGCCCGGCGCCGCCGTGCGCTTCGGGCACCAGCACGCCGGCATAGCCGAGATCGCAGAAGGCCGACCAGATGTTGCCGGCAAAGCCCGCCGGGTCGCGGCTGTCGCGCAGCTGGCGCAGTTGTGCGACCGGTGCGTTGTCGGCCAGGAAGCTGCGCGCGCTGTCGCGCAGCATCGTCTGTTCTTCGTTCAGCAGCAACATCGTCTCGATCCCTCAATGCGATGCGGGCGCTCTTTTCGCGCAGCAGAGTCGTGGAGCGACCGCCGTGGAACCGGCTTTGCCGGGCCACTGGCGGTGCCCCCTCGAGGGCGCGCGCGAAGCGCGTAGGGGGTGGGCCATTTCACGCTCCAGGCAGTTCGAGGATGCGCTTGGCGATGACGTTCAGCTGCACCTCGCTGGTCCCGCCTTCGATCGAGTTGGCCTTGCTGCGCAGCCAGTCGCGCGCGGCAGCACCGTCGTCGGACGCCGCACCTTCCCATTCGAGCCCGGCATTGCCCAGCGCCGACATGGTCAGTTCCTGCCGCCGCTTGTTCAGCTCGGCGCCGTAGTACTTCAGTGCCGACGAGAACGCGCCGTGCGCCTGCTTCGCGCGCGCAAGCTCGCCGAAGCGCTGCATCAGCGCGCGGAACGCCGCCTCGTCGACCTCGAACTCGGCGATGCGCGCGCGCAGCAGCGGGTCGTCCAGCCGGCCTGCCGCGTCGCGGCCCAGGCTGCGCGCCGCCATCTGGCCCAGCGGCTGGCTCTGCTCCCGCTCGCCGATGGCGCCGATCATCTCGCGCTCGTGCGTCAGCAGGTACTTGGCCACGTCCCAGCCGCCGCCGCTCTGGCCGACCAGGTTGTGCTTCTCGACGCGCACGTCGTCGAAGAAGGTCTCGCAGAACGGCGACTTGCCGGAGATCAGCGTGATCGGCTTCGTGCTCACGCCCTTCGTCGCCATGTCGAAGAGCACGAAGCTGATGCCGGTGTGCTTCTTCGCTGCGCTGTCGGTGCGCACCAGGCAGAAGATCCAGTCGGCCAGGTCGGCGTAGCTGGTCCAGATCTTCTGGCCATTGACGAGGTAGTGGTCGCCCTTGTCCTCGGCGCGCGTGGCCAGCGAGGCCAGGTCCGAGCCGGCGTTGGGCTCGGAATAACCCTGGCACCAGCGGATCTCGCCGCGCGCGATCTTCGGCAGGTGCTCGCGCTTCTGCGCCTCGTTCCCGAACTTCAGCAAGGCGGGGCCCAGCATCCAGATGCCGAAGCTCCACAGCGCGGGCCGGCAATGCAGGCGGCGCATTTCCTGCTGCAGCACCTGCGCTTCGTCGGGCGACAGGCCGCCGCCGCCGTATTCGCGCGGCCAGGTCGGCACGGTCCAGCCGCGTTCGCCCATGCGCTGCAGCCACAGGCGCTGGGCGTCGGATTGGAAACTCGCATGGCGCCCGCCCCAGCAGTAGTCCTGCTCGCCGCGCAAGGGCTGGCGCATCTCGGCCGGGCAGTGGGCCTCGAGCCAGGCGCGCGTCTCGGCGCGGAAGTCTTCCAGCGTCTGTTCCATGGCTCAGATGGTCACGCCGCCGTCGACGACGACGGTCTGCCCGGTCATGAAGCTGCTGGCCGGCGAGGCCAGGAACACCGCCGCGCCGGCGATCTCGTCGGGCTCGCCGATGCGGCGCAGCGGCGTCTCGGCGCTGCGCGCGGCCAGCAGCTGGGGGTCTTCCCACAGCGCGCGCGCGAAGTCGGTGCGGATCAGCCCCGGCGCGATGCAGTTGACGCGCACGTTGTGCGGGCCGTATTCGACCGCCAGGTTGCGCGCCAGCTGCATGTCGGCGGCCTTGCTGATGCAGTAGGCACCGATGACCGACGAGCCGCGCAGGCCGCCGATCGACGAGACGATGACGATCGAGCCGCCCCTGCGCTCGACCATGCCCGGCGCCACCATGCCGATCAGCCAGTGGTTGGCGACGATGTTGTTGTCCAGCACCTTGCGGAACTGCTCGTCGCTGATGCCGGCCTGCGGCCCGTAGTACGGGTTCGACGCCGCGTTGCACACCAGCACGTCGACCGGGCCGAGCTGCGTCACGGTGTCGTCGACCAGCTTGCGCAGCGCCTCCTTCGACGAGATGTTGGCGGCCAGCGCGATGGCGCTGCCGGCGCCGTGGCGGGCGTTGATCGCCGCCGCCACCTGCTGGCAGGGCTCGAGCTTGCGCGACGAGATCACCACCTTGGCGCCGTGTTCGGCCAGGCGCTCGGCGATCGCCTTGCCGATGCCGCGCGACGAGCCGGTGATCACGGCGACCTTGCCGGCCAGGGAGAACAGGTTCATGCGCTGCTCCGAACTCAAAGGTGCGGGCGACCATAGCAGAGCGCTGGCCCGTGCACCATCGGCACGCGCCTTGTCACGCAGGTGACGCGGTGCGGCGGGCTCAGCTGCCTTCGGCGATGCCGCGGCGCTGCCGCATGGCCTGGCCGATGCGCTGCAGCGTGGTGTCGTCGATCAGCCGTTCGGCCATCGGCAGCAGTTCGGCGTCTTCGCGCGCCAGGTGCGCGGCATAGCCGTCGATCAGGCGTTCGACCAGCGCGGCTGGCAGCGCCACCTGCTCGCCGGCGGCGATGGCGGCCAGCACCCGGCGCAGCGCGTGCCAGTGCGCCTCGAGCTCGCGATGCTGCCGCGTCAGGGTGCCGACCAGCTCGCGCAGGCACACGGCGTCGGAGCCGGCCATCGCCTCCAGCAGCGCCGGGAACAGGTCTTCCTCTTCATCGGCATGGTGGTCGACCGCCGCCTTGTCGAAGTAGCGCATCACCGCCTGCGCCGCCTCGCGCGCGTTGGCGTCGCTGCCGTGCGCGGCCACGTGCGGCAGCATGCGGCGCAGCGTGTCGCATTGCCGTTGCAGGCGCTGGTGACAGGCTTCGAGCATCTGCAGCGGTGCGTCGAAGCCGGCGGCGGGGCTGGAGTGGCCGGGCAGGTTCATGGCCGCGAGCATGCCACCATGCGGCCTGCCGATGTCGAACGAATCCCCCCATGCCGAAACGGTGTTGCCGCGCGGCGCCGTGTTCTGCCTGTCGCTGACCGCCTTCGGCAGCGGCATGTCGCTGCGCATCAACGATGCGCTGCTGCCGCGGCTGGCGCTGGAGTTCGGCGTCTCGCTCGGCCAGGCCTCGCAGGTCATCAGCCTGTTCGCCATCGCCTACGGCGTGGCGCAGTTGTTCTTCGGGCCGCTGGGCGACCGCTTCGGCAAGTACCGCGTCATCGCCTGGGCCGCCGCCGCCGGTGCGCTGAGCGCACTGGCCTGCGCCGCGGCGCCGGGCTTCGCGCAACTGCGTGCGGCGCGTGTGCTCGCCGGGGCCACCGCGGCCGCGATCATCCCGCTGGCGATGGCCTGGATCGGCGACGTCGTGGCGTACACGCAGCGCCAGCCGGTGCTGGCGCGCTTCCTGATCGGGCAGATCCTCGGCCTGTCGTGCGGCGTGTGGCTGGGCGGCTTCGCGGCCGACCATCTGTCGTGGCGTGTGCCGTACCTGCTGATCGCGCTGCTGTTCGTGGCCGCCGCTGCCGCGCTGTTCGTGCTCGACCG
>DAORHX010000388.1:0-3966 GCA_035438245.1 Rubrivivax sp. | reverse complement strand
TTCGGCGTCAAGCAGGACGCGATTCCCGGCTTCGTGCGCGACACCTGGTTCCGCGCCGAGAAGACCGGCGACTTCTACGGCCAGTGCGCCGAGCTGTGCGGCAAGGAACACGCGTACATGCCGATCCACGTCAAGGTGCTCAGCGCCCAGGACTACAGCGCCTGGGTCGAGGCCAGGCACAAGGAGATGGCGGCGCTGGCCGACGACCCGAACAAGGTCTGGACGCTGGACGCGCTGAAGGAGCGCGGCGCCAAGGTCTACGCCGCCAACTGCGCCGCCTGCCACCAGGCCAGCGGCAAGGGCGCCGGGCCGATCAAGCCGCTGGACGGCTCGCCGATCGTGCTCGACGCGGACAAGATCCGCGAGATCAGCACCGTGCTGCAGGGCGCGGCCAACGGCGCGATGCCCGCGTGGCGGCAGCTGTCCGACACCGAACTCGCCGCGGTGATCACCTTCACCAAGAACAACTGGGGCAACAAGACCGGCCAGCTGGTGCAGCCTGCCGAAGTTGCCGCCGCCCGCAAGTGATGCCGTCGAAAGGTTGACCCCATGAGTGCAGTGCTTCCCCATCCCGGCGACCACGCCCACGCCCACGACGACCATCACGGGCAGCCCCACGGCTGGCGCCGCTGGCTGTTCGCGACGAACCACAAGGACATCGGCACGATGTACCTGTTGTTCTCGTTCACGATGCTGATGATCGGCGGCGTGCTCGCGCTGCTGATCCGCGTCGAGCTGTTCCGCCCCGGCCTGCAGTTCGTCAACCCGGAGCTGTTCAACCAGTTCACCACGATGCACGGGCTGATCATGGTGTTCGGCGCGATCATGCCGGCCTTCGTCGGCTTCGCGAACTGGATGCTGCCGCTGCAGGTGGGCGCGTCGGACATGGCGTTCGCGCGCATGAACAACCTGAGCTTCTGGCTGCTGATCCCGGCGGCGGTCATGCTCGCCGGCTCGTTCTTCATGCCCGGCGGCGCACCGGCCGCGGGCTGGACGATCTACGCGCCGCTGACGATGCAGATGGGCCCGTCGATGGACGCCGCGATCTTCGCGCTGCACATCATGGGCGCCAGCTCGATCATGGGCTCGATCAACATCATCGTCACCATCCTGAACATGCGCGCGCCCGGCATGACGCTGATGAAGATGCCGCTGTTCGCCTGGACCTGGCTGATCACCGCGTTCCTGCTGATCGCGGTGATGCCGGTGCTGGCCGGCGCGGTGACCATGCCGCTGACCGACCGCCACTTCGGCACCAGCTTCTTCAACGCGGCCGGCGGCGGCGACCCGGTGATGTACCAGCACATCTTCTGGTTCTTCGGGCACCCCGAGGTCTACATCATGATCCTGCCGGCCTTCGGCATCGTCAGCGCCATCGTGCCGGCGTTCTCGCGCAAGGCGCTGTTCGGCTATGCGTCGATGGTCTACGCCACCGCCTCGATCGCCATCCTGTCGTTCATCGTCTGGGCGCACCACATGTTCACCACCGGCATGCCGGTGACCGGCCAGCTGTTCTTCATGTACGCGACGATGCTGATCGCGGTGCCCACCGGCGTGAAGATCTTCAACTGGATCGCCACCATGTGGCGCGGCTCGATGACCTTCGAGACGCCGATGCTGTGGGCCGTGGGCTTCATCTTCGTGTTCACCATCGGCGGCTTCACCGGGCTGATCTGCGCGATGGCGCCGATCGACATCCAGATCCAGGACACCTACTACATCGTCGCCCACTTCCACTACGTGCTGGTGGCCGGCTCGCTGTTCGCCCTCTTCGCCGGCGTGTACTACTGGGGCCCGAAGTGGACCGGCGTGATGTACTCGGAAACACGCGGCAAGATCCACTTCTGGGGCTCGCTGATCTTCTTCAACCTGACCTTCTTCCCGATGCACTTCCTCGGCCTGGCGGGCATGCCGCGCCGCTATGCCGACTACCCGATGCAGTTCGCCGACTTCAACATGTGGGCCTCGATCGGCGCCTTCGGCTTCGGCCTGATGCAGGTGTACTTCTTCGTCTTCGTCGTCGTGCCGATGATGCGTGGCCAGGGCGAGAAGGCAGCGCAGAAGCCATGGGACGGCGCCGAAGGCCTGGAGTGGGAAGTGCCGTCGCCGGCGCCGTGGCACACCTTCGAGAACCCGCCGAAGCTGGACGCCACGGCCACGCGCGTCGTCGGCTGAATGCAGGCCATGCGCTCCGACGCCCAACGCAAGGCCAACCTGCGCACCGCCTGGGCCCTGGCCGGCCTGGCGGCGCTGTTCGGCGTCGGTTTCGTCGTGCGCATCGTCGTCTTCGGCGGTTGAGGTCCTGCGCCGTGCCCGTCGTCGCCCCCGCTCGTCGCTCGGTTCTGGCCGACAACCGCCGCATGCTCGGCAAGCTGCTGGTCGTGGCGCTGGCGATGTTCGGCTTCGGCTATGCGCTGGTGCCGATGTATCGCGCCATCTGCGACGCGCTGGGCGTCAACGTGCTGTCGCTGGCCGAGCAGCGACGCGAGGAGGCCAACCGCGGCGCCGTCAGCACGCAGGTCGACCTGTCCCGCACCGTGACGGTGGAATTCGATGCCAACGCGCGCGGGCCGTGGGACTTCAAGCCCGCCGTGTCGTCGCTGCAGGTGCACCCCGGCGAACTGGCCACGGTGATGTACGAGTTCCGCAACAAGCAGCCGCGCACGATGGCCGCGCAGGCCATCCCCAGCTACGCGCCGAAGCAGGCGATGGCGCATTTCAACAAGCTCGAGTGCTTCTGCTTCAACGAATACACGTTGCAGCCCGGCGAGTCGAAGCAATGGCCGGTGGCCTTCGTCATCGACCCGAAGCTGCCGAAGGACGTGACCACGATCACGTTGTCCTACACCTTCTTCGAGGTCGGCGGCAAGACGCCACCGGCGCCGGCCGGCGGGCTGCGTCCGACCGCGGCGCGGGCATCACCCGAGGCGCGGCTATGAAGTCGACGCCCGGCAGCCTGAAGGAAGCGGCCGCCCGGCCGGCCTCGCCGCTGCAGACCTTCCGCGCGGTGGCCTGGTCCTTCTTCGGCATCCGCCGTTCGGCCGGCCATGCCGACGACGTGCAGAAGCTGAACCCGGTGCACCTGGTCATCGCCGCGATCGTCAGCGCGGCGCTGTTCGTGGTCGCGCTGCTGCTGCTGGTGCGCTGGGTCATCGGCAGCGGCGTCGCCGCCTGAATCACACCTACACGAAGTCCCGAACCGAGGAGTTACCGTCCATGTCAGCCAGCGCACACCCCGGCTCCGCCCCGTACTACTTCGTCCCGGCACCGTCGCGCTACCCGGTGCTGGTGGCGGTGGGCATGTTCTTCGTCATCCTCGGTGCCAGCCAGTGGATCAACGGCCACGGCTGGGGTGCCTACTCGCTGCTGCTGGGGCTGGTGGTCTGGCTCAGCGTGCTGTACCAGTGGTTCCGCACCGCGATCGCCGAGGACATGAGCGGCCTGTACTCGCAGCGCGTCGACATCTCCTTCCGCTGGAGCATGAGCTGGTTCATCTTCTCGGAGGTGATGTTCTTCGGCGCCTTCTTCGGTGCGCTGTACTGGGCGCGCGTGCATGCGGTGCCGATGCTCGGCGACCTGGACCACCGCGTGCTGTGGCCCGACTTCAAGGCCGCCTGGCCCACCGTGCTGGCCGGCTCCACCGTGTCGCCGGCCGGAACGGTCGAGCCCTTCGTGACGATGGGCCCGTGGCCGCTGCCGACGATCAACACCGCGCTGCTGCTGACATCGGGCGTGACGCTGACCATCGCGCACCACGCGCTGATCGCCAACCAGCGCGCGAAGACGGTGGTCTGGATGTGGATCACCGTGCTGCTCGGCGCCACCTTCCTGTGCGTTCAGGCCTACGAGTACATCCACGCCTACAACGACCTGAACCTCAAGCTCAGCTCCGGCGTCTTCGGCTCGACCTTCTTCATGCTCACCGGCTTCCACGGCTTCCACGTGTTCGTCGGCATGCTGATGCTG
>DAORHX010000387.1:0-3968 GCA_035438245.1 Rubrivivax sp. | reverse complement strand
GGCTCGCGTCGCTGCTCGACGCCGACGCCGCGCACGACGGCGGCGACGCGGCGGCCGTGAACCTGTTCTGACGTCACCGGCACGCGCCCGCCCTGCCCCAGGCGTGGTGCACGGCTACACGCCGTGAAAGCGGGCGAACTGCGCCAGGCCGGCGCGCTGCGTCTCGAAGCGGTTCACCGGATGCTCGGTGTTGGCATGGCCGATCGCCATGCCGCAGAACAGCATGCGCCCGCTGGGCAGGCCGATGAAGTCGCCGACCGTCCTCGGGAAAGTGGACCAGCATTCCTGCGGGCAGCTGTCCAGGCCTTCCTCGCGCAGCAGCAGCATCACCGACTGCAGGTACATGCCGAGGTCCGACCATTGCGGCGGCCCCATGCCGCGGTCGAGCGAGCAGAACAGCGCCAGCGGCGCGCCGAAGAACTGGTAGTTGCGCGCGAACCATTGCAGCCGCCGCGCCTTGTCCTCGCGCGGGATGCCCAGCGCCGCGTACATCGCCTCGCCGAGCTGGAAGCGGTAGTCGCGGTGCGGCGCCCACAGCTCCTTCGGATAGATGTCGTATTCGGGCGGCTCGGAATGGTCGCCGGCGGCCACCTGCTGCAGCCGGCGCTGCATGATCGCCTTCAGTTCGTCCAGCTTGCTGCCGCCGACCACGTCGATGTACCACGGCTGCACGTTGCCGCCGGACGGCGCGCGCGCCGCGGCCTCGAGCACGCGGCGCACGACGTCGCCGGACACCGGCGTGGGCAGGAAATCGCGCACCGCGCGGCGGCTGGCCAGCGCTTCGTAGACCGTCATGCCATTCCTTTCGCTGGGGCCGCGCCCCGTTGGCTGCCGGCAGTGTAGCCAGCGCCGGCCGGCACCCGCCGCGGTCATGAAGAAGGGGCCCGCAGGCCCCTCGTCCGGATGCGGCATCGCGCCGCGCGGTCTCAGCCCGCCAGGGCCAGCCCCGGCGAGCGCAGCGACGACGGCGACGGCACCACGTCGCGCAGCGTCGGCGCGGCGAAGGTGCGCAGCCGCAGCGCGCTCAGCTCGCCGTGCACCTCGTCGAGCTCGTTCATCAGCCGCATCAGCCGCGCCTCGCTGTAGCCGCCGGACGACGCCAGCGCGTCGATCTCGTTGCTCAGGCGCGCGTACTTGCCCTTCAGTTCGTTCAGTGTCATGGGTGGCCGCAGGGACGCCGCGATCGTTTCGGCGGCGCTGCCGAGTCTCGCAGACCGACACGGGGGTGCGCCACCACCCGATTGAGGGGGTGGCCCGGCAGCCGCGGGCGGGGCCGTCACAATGCGGCCGCAGCAGCAGCCACACGCCAGCACACCGGGGAGACGCAGTGCCAGACGACTTCGAACAGGCGCGCAGCCAGTTCCTGGAGGGTGTCGCGCACTTCGAGGCGCAGCGGCTGCCAGCCGCCGAGCGCTGTTTCGTCGCATCGCTGCAGCATTGGCCAGGGCGTGCATCGACACGCATCAACCTCGCCGCCACGTGGCTGGCGCTCGGACGTCCTGTCGACGCGCTGGCCGAACTCGAAGCGGTGCTCGATGCCGAAGCCCAGCACGTCGACGCCTGGTGCCACCGCGCCGCCGCGCTGGCCGCGCTGCAGCGCGATGCCGAATCGCTGGCCTGCGCGCAGCGCGCGCTCGCGCTCGACGCCGCCAGTGCCGAAGCCTGGTTCGCCAGCGGCCACGCGCTGGAGCGGTTGCGCCGCTTCGACGAGGCGCAGGCCGCCTTCGACAGACTGGTCGCGCTGCAGCCGCGGCATGTCGGCGGCTGGCATCGACGGGGCCTGCTGCAGCACCGCCAGGGTCGGCTGGCCGACGCACTGGCCAGCCAGGACCAGGTGCTGACGCTGGCGCCGGCGCACGCGGCCGCCTGGAGCCAGCGCGGTGCCCTGCTGCAGGCGATGGGCCGCGACGCCGAAGCGGCGAGCGCCTTCGAACACGCGCTCGAGCAGGGTGCGGACCACGAGGTGCATCGCTTCTTCCTCGCCGCGCTCGGGCGCCAGCAGCAGCCGTCGAGCGCGCCGCGCGACTACGTGCGTGCGCTGTTCGACGACTATGCCGACAGCTTCGACCAACATCTGGTCGAGGTGCTGGGCTACGACGCCCACCGCCGGCTGGTTGCGCCGCTGGCCAGCCTGCAGCCGCAGGCCTTCGTCTCGGCGCTCGACCTCGGCTGCGGCACCGGCCTGTGCGGGCCGCTGCTGCAGCCGATCGTGCGCCGGCTGCAGGGCGTCGACCTGTCGCAGCCGATGCTCGACCAGGCGGCTGCACGTGGCGTCTACGACAGCCTGGTCTGCGCCGACCTGGTCGAGCACCTGCAGCACGCCGCGTCCGACCCGCACGACCTGGTGGTCGCGGCGGACGTGTTCATCTACGTCGGCGACCTGGAGCCGGTGTTCGCCGGCGTGCGGCGCGTGCTGCGGCCTGGCGGCGTGTTCTGCTTCACGGTCGAGCCGGCCGACGACACGCAGTCGGTGCAGTTGCATGCGCAGTTGCGCTACGCCCACTCGCTGCCGTACCTGCAGGGCCTGGCGCAGCGCCACGGGCTGCGCTGGCTGCGCGCCGAGGCGCAGCCGCTGCGCCAGCAGCGCGCGCAGTCGCTGCCGGGGCTGTACGTGTATCTGGGGCAGCCCTGAGCGCCGCCGCGGCGCGCAACAAAAGGTCAGCAAAGGCAACGCCGGCGGCGGCCGTGTCGTCCTGCACGCATCGCGCCGGGGCATCCGGCCTAAGCTGTCGATATGCAGAAGGCGGGCGTCCGCCGCAGCCAGGGCGCCGCTGCCGCCACTCGACTTCGTTGCCGTGTCCGATACCGACCCCCCCTTCCCCACCCTGCAGTTCGACGAGCCGGCGCCGCCGTGGTCCTGGCCGATGCCCCCTGCCGCCGCGAAGCGCTATGCCCCGCCGCCGCCGCTGGGCACACCGCAACCGTGCCGCGTCGAAACGCAGACCGGCCTGAGCCTGCAAGGCGAGATGCTGGACTTCGACCCGGTCAAGCGCAGGCTGCTGTTCCGCAACGACGCTGCCGCGCCGGAAGCCTCGCTGCCCTTTGCCAGCGTGCGCCGGCTGACGCTGACGACGCCGCTGGCACCGGCCGCACGGGCGGCCGACGCACCGAAGGAGCGCCCGCCGTCCGCCGCGCAGCAGCGTGACTACACGTTGCAGCAGGTCGGCCACGCCGGCGCAGCGCCGATCATCGGCCGCACCGCAGGCCATGTCGAGACCGCCGAAGGCCTGTACCTGTTCAGCCCGACGCGGGACGACGATGCGCCGTGCCGCGTGTTCGTGCCGCGCGCCGCGTATTCGCGCTGCGAGTTCGGCGCGTCGGCCGAGGAACTGGCGGCGCGCCACTGGATCGCCAGCCCGGCCAAGCTGCTGGAAGCGCTGGCGCAGCAGGAGCGCAAGCCGGTGATTCCGCTGGGCCAGTCGCTGCTCGCGCTGGGGCTGCTGACGCCGGCGCAGCTGGAACGCATGCTGCAGCGCGTGGACGGCAAGGTGGCGCTCGGCGAGATGCTGGTCGACGCCGGCCTGGTGTCGCGCACCGATCTGCAGACCGCGCTGGCGCACAAGATGGGCTACCCGCTGGTCGACCTGCAGCGCTTTCCGATCGACCCGAAGGCGCTCGCGCTGCTGCCGCGGCGTCTGGCGATCAGCCACCGCGTGCTGCCGCTGATGCTCGACCACCAGCGCCTGGTGGTCGCGGTCGATCGGCCCGGCCGCGTGCTCAAGCTGCGCCAGATCGATGCCTACGCCCGTGTGCCGATCGTCGCGGCGCTGGCGCTGAAGTCACAGGTCCTGCTCGCGCTGAACCGCCAGGGCGGCGACGGCTGGAGCCTGCCGACCGGCGAGCCCGTCGACTTCACCGACACCGTCTCCTGATGCGCAGGTACGTTCGATCACAAGGAAGCAGATAGCCGCTGGCGGCGCAAAGCGGAATTTCAGAAGTCCGCTGTCCGTGTGAAGAGCCGGCGCGGC
>DAORHX010000386.1:0-3980 GCA_035438245.1 Rubrivivax sp. | reverse complement strand
CGCTGAGGCGGTCGAAGCAGGCCAGGCGTTCGCTGTCGCCGGCGATCGCCGCGCATTCGGCCAGTGCGGCCGGCGCGGCCTGCGCCCAGCTCGACGCGTGCGCGCCGATCAACGCCACGCCGACGAGCGCTGCGGGGTTCTTGAAGCGGAGTGGGTTCGGCATCGGTGGGTGTGGTTTCGGGGTTTTGGGAGGGTGTCGTCGCAAGCGTTTGGCCATGCGGGTGAAAGGGATCGCCGCCATCGGCTCAGCCGTGCCTGGCGGACATCGCCAGCCTTTGCTCGCGCGCGGCAATGGCGGCAGCCACGTCAGGCGCCACGAAGTCGACGACATGCGCGTGCTTCACCGGCGCAACCGAGCTGTCGATGCACTCGTGCCAGAACGCCATGTGGGCCTGGTCGATCTCGAAGGCGGAACTGGCAACGTGTTCGCCGTGCTCGCCCTGGACCGACAGCCAGGACAAGTACATGCGGCCGCCTGCCTCGTGACGAAAGATGCTCTCGAAGTGCATGTGCTCGCGGTCGAGCGTCGCAACGCATTCGTCTTGTCTTGTTCGCAGCATTTGCAGCCACTCTTCAGCTCGAGCTTCCTTGCCTTGAACCACTGCAAAGGTGATGAACTCCGTGACGTAGGACATGAGCGGCATGCGTTGGAACTTCGGGAGCGCCAAGGCGGTCTGCCCCGGCACGACGGCCGCAGCGCGAAGCGGCGGCGGCTTGACCGGCGGCGGCCCAGATCGCGCAGGCGCGGCTACGCCGTCTGCGCCACGATCATCCACAGCAGCGTGCCCAGCAGCGTGATCACCCCGGCGTACATCAGCCCCACGCCCCAGCCGTAGCGCCGGGCGCTGAAACCGCCGATCAGGGCGACGGCGCCGACGCCGATCACGTAGACACTCGGGTCGAGGTTCATTTTGTTGCCCCCAGGTTGCCGAAGCCGGCATTGAAGGCCTGGCTTTGCACCGGGCTCGGCCGGCCCTGCGGCTTGGGCGCCATGTCGGCGGCGACATCGACCCAGCCACCGCCCATCGCCTGGTAGACGCTGACGATCTGCGCGTAGCTGCTGGCCTGCAGGCTCACCGACGCCAGCTCGGCGGCGAAGAGTTCGTTCTCGGCCACCAGCACTTCCAGGTAACCCGACACGCCCTTGTCGAAGCGCAGCTTGGACAGCCGCGCGAATTCGCGCAGCGCCACCACGCGCTCGCGCTGCACGCTGAATTCCTCGGCACGCTTCTGCGAGCCGCTGAGCGCGGTGTCGGTCTCGCGCAGCGCGTTCAGGATGGTCTGCTGGTACACCGCCAGCGCGGCGCGTTCGCCGGCCTCGGCCGCCGCCACCTGGCCTTCGATGCCGCCGAAGGTGAAGATCGGCCCGCTCAGCGCGGCGCCCACCAGAGCGGCCGCGGCCGGGCCGCTGAACAGCGCGCCGGTGGCGGTGGCGGTGGTGGCCAGCGCCGCCTGCAGCGACAGGTTCGGGTAGTACAGCGCACGCGCCGCGCCGATGTTGGCGTTGGCCGCCACCAGGTTCTGCTCGGCGCCCAGGATGTCGGGGCGGCGCTGCAGCAGCGTGGCCGGCAGCTCGCCGGGGATCTGCGGCGCGAGCAGCTGGTCGATGGTCTTGCCGCGCGCGATCGCACCCGGCGCGCGGCCGAGCAGGATCGAGATCAGGTTCTCCTGCGTGGCGATGGCCTGCTCGAACTGCGGAATCGCGGCGCGCGCCTGCTGCGTCTGCGAGCGGATCTGGCTCAGCTCGGTCTTGGAGATGATGCCGTGCTTGAAGCGCGCCTCGAAGATGCGCAGCGTGCCTTCGAAGTTGCGCGCCGTGGCCTGCGCGATCTCCAGCTGGCGGTCCAGCGAGCGCAGCACGATGTAGCTGGTGGCCACGCCCGACACCAGCGTCAGCACCACGCCGCGCCGGCCTTCTTCACTGGCGTAGACCTGCGCCTGCGCGGCCTCGGTCTGGCGGCGCACGCGGCCGAACAGGTCGGTCTGCCAGCTCGCGCCCAGCGACACGTTGTACAGCGAGAAGTACGGGTCCAGCGTCGGCGGCAGCGGCGGCATGCCCACCTGCGAGGCCCTTGCGCGCGAGGCGTCGGCGCCGTAGCCGATCTGCGGGTACAGCTGCGAGCCGGTGGCGGTGAGCGCGCCGATGAACTGGTCGACACGCGCCGCGGCGACGCGCAGGTCGCGGTTGTCGCGCAAGGCGGTCTCGATCAGGTCGTTCAGCACCGGGTCGCCGAACTGCTCCCACCATTTCAGGTTGGCCACGTCGGCGGCCTTCGGGTAGTCGATGCGCCAGGCCGGCGGCGTGTCCACCGTCGGGCGCACGTAGTTCGGGCCGACGGTGCAGCCTGCCAGCGCGGCGGCGATGCAGGCGGCGGCGATGTGGAGTTTCATGGCCTTGTCCTTCCAGGATTCAGATTCTGAGCGCACCGCTGGCCAACGCCCACACGCCGGCGACGGCCGCCACGCACAGCGCGGCGAACAGCCAGCGCTCGCGCGCGCCGAACAGCGGTCGCCCCTGCTCGCGCCGCGCCATCGCATACAGCAGCGTGCCCGGCGCATACAGCAGCGCCGACAGCAGCAGGAACTTCGCACCCCCGGCCAGCAGCATGGCCGCGGCATAGAGCGTGGCCAGCGCGCCGACCACGCGGTCCTTCGATCGTGCGCCGCCCTGGCCGGCATAGGTCTCGCCGCTGGCCGCCAGCTTCAGGCCGAAGGCGGCCACCAGCAGGTAGGGCAGCAAGGTCATCGCGCTGGTCATCTTCAGCGCCAGCAGGAAGGCCTGCTCGGCGAACCAGGTGACGATCAGAAAGCCCTGGATCGCCTGCGTCGTCATCCACAGTGCGAAGTGCGGCACGCCCTGCGCATTCTCGTGGCCCAGCTTGCGCGGCATCGTGTGATGGCGCGCCGCCGAATGCAGCACCTCGGCGGCGAGCAGCGTCCACGACAGGTAGTTGCCGGCCACCGACAGGATCAGCCCGGCGCTGATGAACACCAGCCCCCAGGGCCCGACGATCGCCGCCATCACGCCGGCCATCGACGGGTTCGGCAGCGCGGCGAGTTCGGCGCGCGGCAGGATGCCGTAGGACAGCAGCGTGACCAGCATCAGCAGGCACAGCACCCCCAGGAAGCCCAGCACGGTGGCGATGCCGACATCGTTGCGCTCCTTCGCATAACGCGAATACACGCTGGCACCTTCGATGCCGACGAAGACGAACACCGTCAGCAGCATGGTGTCGCGCACCTGGCGGCTCAAGGTGCCAAGCCCCGGTGGCTCGCCGCCCCACAGGTTGGGCGTGAACAGCTCGGCGCGGAAGGCGACGATGACGACGAGCACGAAGATGGCTATCGGCACGGTCTTGGCGACCGTCGCGATGGTGTTCAGCGCCGCCGCCTGTTTGACGCCGCGCAGCACCAGAGCATGCACGCCCCAGATGACGACGCTGGCGCTGAGCACCGCCAGCGTGGTCGAGCCGTCGCCGAAGGCGGGGATGAACTGCCCCAGCGTGGCCTTGATCAGCATCAGGCAGGCCAGGCAGGCCAGGCAGCAGGCCATCCAGTAGCCGAAGGCCGCGAGGTAGCCCAGGTAGTCGCCGAAGCCGGCCTTGGCGTAGGCGTAGATGCCGGCGTCCAGCCCGGGCTTGCGCCGCGACAGCGTCTGGAAAACGAA
The DNA here is from genome assembly GCA_035438245.1 of Rubrivivax sp. Lineage (GTDB taxonomy): Bacteria > Pseudomonadota > Gammaproteobacteria > Burkholderiales > Burkholderiaceae_C > Rubrivivax. The sequence goes on along the minus strand of DAORHX010000386.1, from coordinate 313 downwards.
GGCCAGCATCAGCATGCCCGAGCCGGCGATGGCCCAGGCGACGAAGGCGCCCAGCGCGCCGGTGGTGCGCGCGAAGGCGGCCGGCAAGGTGAAGATGCCGGCGCCGACCATCGAGCCGACCACCAGCGCGACCAGCGCGCTGCGTGACAGCTTGGTCTCGTTCGAGTCGCTCATCGATGTTCACGCATGACCTCAGCCGCGCACCAGCAGCCACACGCAGGCGCCGGCGATCAGCAGCAGCGCCAGCATCGCCGACGGCCAGCGGCGCACGAAGCGGTCGCCGCCCTCGAAGGCCGCGCCGAGCATCGCCACG
>DAORHX010000385.1:0-3985 GCA_035438245.1 Rubrivivax sp. | reverse complement strand
ACGCCGCAAGCCAGCCGGCCGGCCGAGGCATGGTCGTTCATCAGCGGCGCATGGAACCGACTCAACAGCGGCGTCGCGGACGCGCCCGCAGCGCCACGGCAGGCCGCGCCGCAATTCGCGCCGCCGCCGACGGCCGCGGCTTATGCACCGACGCAGCCGCTCGAACTCAGCCCGATGCCGACGCCGGCGACGACGGCCTCGGCGCTGCCCGCCGCGCCGGCCAGCGGACCATGGCACGACTACGTGCGCCGCTGCGCCGCGATCAAGGGCCTGCTCGAGTGCTGCATCTTCGACATTGACCGGCAGCGTTCGCTGGCGCATTCCGGCACGCAGCGCACGGCCGACCGGCTGGCCGCCAAGGGGGCGATGCTGCTCGCCATGATGAGCGACAGCGCCCAGGTGCTGGGCCTGCCCGCGTCCCGGCCGGACGCAACGATGACGCTGGACCAGCACCACGTGCTGCTGCGCACGCTGCCCGGCCACCCCCGCGTGGCGCTGCACCTGGTGCTCGATCGCCAGCAGGGCAGGCCCGAGCTGGCCCACGCGCAGCTGCAGCAGATCGACCAGGCGCTGCTCGGCAGCAGCGGCTGAATCAGCGCGACGTGCGGCAGTCGGCGTAGGTCTGCCGGCCCTGTTCGTCGACGAACGCCGTGGGCCCCTTGGTCCAGAACACCGTGCCCTCGTCGGCGCTGGCATAGCGCGCCCCCGAAGCCGACAGCGCCTGCGGCAGCGTCAGCCGGCGGCCGTCGGACAGCGCCAGCTCGACGCGGCTGGGACCGGCGTTGAAAAACGCGTCCTCGATGTGCGTCGTTCCGCCCTGGTCGCGGCGATGCACCGAGGCCGGGTTGGCGACCGCCGCGGCGGCGGGCGCCTGCGTGACGGCGAACACGGCCAGGGCGACAACGGTCGATGACAGACGGAACATGGCCGCAGGCTACAGCAGGTCAGCGGCGACGAAGGGCGCCAGCAGCCAGATCTGCAGGCGCACGCGCCAGTTGCCACCCGGCTCCAGGTGGTGCACCTTCTTGCGGCCGTCAACCGTGGTTTCCACCCACTCGATGCGCTCGCCGTCGGCCGACAGCTGCAGCTTGTAGACGCTGTGGGACAGGTCCTCGCGGAACAGCGTCGACAGGCTGCGGGCGATCTGCGGGCTGTCGATGGCCAGGCCCATCTCGGTGTTGATGACCGCCGAGCGCGGGTCCAGGTTCATCGAGCCGATGAACACGGTGCGGCCGTCGATCGACGCGACCTTGGCATGCAGGCGGTCGACACTGTGCCCCGCCGTGGAACCCGGCCCCGCGCCGCGGCCCAGCCCGGCGTCGACCTCGTAGAGCCGCACGCCGGCCTGCAGCAGCGCGATGCGGTACTTGGCGTACTCGGCGTAGACCAGCGGCTCGTCGGTGGAGGCCACAGAGTTGGTCACCACCACGATGCGGCCGTTGGCATCGGTGGCGCCGGCGGCCCGGATCATCGCCATGCCGCGCTCGCCGGGGATGAAGTACGGCGACATGATGTGCACGCTTTCGCGGGCCGTGGCGAACAGCTGCAGCGTGCGCTGCGTCACCGTCGGCCCTTCGGCGGCGGCCTCGGCATCGTCGACCTTGTGCGGGCTGTCGGCGAAGACCCGCGCCGGCGCCGTCACCAGCTCCAGCCGCCCGGCCTGCAGCTGCTGCGCCACCGGCGTGCGGCCCAGCACATCGTGCGCGCGCTCCTCGATGGCCGCGCCGGCACCGGCCTGGACCCGCCGATCGAAGTCGGCCCGCGCCTGCGCCGGCGGCAGGCTGGAGGCCACCGCGCCGATCGGCCAGACGTAGCGGCTGTTCCAGTAGCGGTCGAAGACGGCCGACATCTGCGGCACCACCGCGCCCACCGACAGCACGTCGACGTCGATGAAGTTGTCGTGCCGGCTCTGCGTGAAGTAGGCGTCGGCCATGTTGCGCCCCCCCGAGACGGCCATGCGGTTGTCGGCGATGAACAGCTTGTTGTGCATGCGGTGGTTGATGCGGCCGAAGTCGTGCAGCGAGCCGAGCACGCGCCACTCGAAGGAGTCCGCGCGCGACGGCAGCGGGTTGAACAGCCGCAGCTCGACGTTGTCGAAGGCCGCCAGCCCGGTCAGCAGCGGATCCTCGCCGGTGGTGTACAGATCGTCGACGAGCAGCCGCACGCGCACGCCGCGCCGGGCGGCGTCGCGCAGCTCGCGCAGGAACTGCAGGCCGACGCGGTCGTTGCCGATCAGGTAGTACTGCACGTCCAGCGACTTCTGCGCCTGGCGCGCGAGCGCGATGCGCGCCTGGAACGCGGTCGGGCCTTCGGGCAGCAGCCGGAAGCCCGACAACGTCGCGTCGTCGGGCGGCAGGCTGGCCGCCGCGATGCGGCCCAGCGCCGTGTGCGAGACCTCGGTCAGGGCGAAGCTCGGTGCCTGCGGTGCCGGCGCCGGCAGGCTGGCGCAGCCGCTCAGCACGGCGATCAGCCCGGCAAGCAGCAGACGCACGGCGACGAGGGCAGACGACAAGGCGAACAGGCAGCGGTGGGGACGGCTTCAGGCTATCACGCTGCAAGCGCCACCCTTTGCGCCGCGAGGCGTGAGCTTTGTCCGCTTTCTTACCCGGGCCGGTGCGCCGGTCCCCGAGGCGCGGGGATGCGCAGGCAAGGCCCCGCCGCTAACCTGCCGGCCATCGATCACACCAGGCCGCGCAAGCCGCACCCAACGACCATGAAGATCAAACACCTGACCTCGGCCATCGCGCTGGCTGCTGCTGCGGCGGCATCCCAGGCCGGCACGCTGACCCTGAGCAGCTGGACTTACGGCAACGGCAACTCGGTCAACGTGGTCGACACGGTGCCGAACCCTGACAGAACATTCAACGGCTCGGCCGGCGGCTTCAGCGGTGCGCTGAGCGGTGTGACCGGCTTCGGCCCCAGCATCGAGACCTACTGCGTCGAACTCTCGCAGACCTTCCACCTGGGCACCGCCTACGCCGACTACTTCCTGGAGACCGCCGTCAGCTACTTCGGCAGCACCAAGGCCAATGCCCTCGGCAAACTGCTGAGCTACGCCAACCCGCTGGTCGCCGCGGCGGCCGACGGCACCGACGACAACTGGTCGACCTCGTTGCAGCTGGCCATTTGGAACACGGTCTACGACAACGACAACACGGTGGCTTCCGGCACCTTCAAGGACACCAGCGGCTTCGTCACGCAGGCCAATGCATTCCTGAGCGGCGCGGCGAGCGCTGCAAACGATCTCGATCTGTGGGTGTTGAAGTCCGCCACTGCCCAGGACCAGCTGATCTGGAAGCCGCGCCTGGATCGCAGCAACGACGTGCCCGAACCGGCGAGCCTGGCGCTGACCCTGGCCGCGCTCGGCGGGCTGGGCCTGTCGCGTCGCCGCAGGCCCAGGGCGGACGCGCAGTAGCAGCCGGCGCGCGCCCCGGCTGCCGGGGCGCGGCCGGTCTCGCCGCGCTCAGTGCACGACGCGGCCGAACGAGAACTCGCCGCCTTCCACGTCCACCGGGATCACGTCCTTCGGGCCGAAGCGGCCCTGCAGGATCAGCTTGGACACCGGGTTCTCGATGCGCGCCTGAATCGCGCGCTTCAGCGGCCGCGCGCCGAACACCGGGTCGAAGCCGACCTTGGCCAGCTCGGCCAGCGCTGCCGGCGACACGTCGAGCTTCATCTCCAGCTTCTCGAGCCGGCCTTCCAGCACCTTCAGCTGGATCTTCGCGATCGATTCGATGTGCTCGCGGCCGAGCGCGTGGAACACCACCGTCTCGTCGATGCGGTTCAGGAACTCGGGCCGGAAATGGCCCTTGACCTCGGCCATCACCGCCTCGCGGATCAGCTCGCTGTCCTGGCCGGCCATCTGCATGATCATGTGGCTGCCCAGGTTGCTGGTCATGACGATGACCGCGTTCTTGAAGTCCACGGTGCGGCCCTGGCCGTCGGTCAGGCGACCGTCGTCCAGCACCTGCAGCAGCACGTTGAA
>DAORHX010000384.1:0-3991 GCA_035438245.1 Rubrivivax sp. | reverse complement strand
AGGGCTCGAAGCCGCCATCGCCCGGGTCGGCCGGCGGGTCGCTTTGCACTGACACAGCGTTGGAGCACATGGCGGGATCGTCCGTGAAGCTGCAGCCATTGACGGCCGCGTGAGCATGTGGGGTGATGCGGTTCATGACACCAGGGCCTGCAAGCGGGGGTCGCCGAGCGTCTGGCGCAGCGACAGCAGCGCGCGCCGGATCTGCGACTTGACCGTGCCCAGCGGCAGCATGGTGTGCTGCGCGATCTCCTCGTGGCTCATGCCGCGGAAGAAGGCGAGCGAGACCAGCTGGCGCGGTTGCGCGCCCAGCCGCATCAGGGCCCGGTGCAGCTCCGTGCGGTGGCGCGCCACGTCGAGCAGTTCGTCGGCGCCTGGCGCGAGGCCGGGGGCTTCGGGCTGCGCCGTGTCGTGCAGCGGCTCGTGCTGGAAGCGCCGCTCGCGGCGCAGCGCATCGATCGCCCGCGAACGTGCCAGGGCCAGCAGCCAGCTCGAGGCCTTGCCGCGCGCGCGATCGAAGCGCACGGCCTGCCGCCAGACCTGGAAATAGGCGTCCTCGACAACCTCTTCGGCCATCGCCGTGTCGCGCACGATGCGCCGCGCCAGGCCGAACACGCGCGAGAACGTGGCGTCGTACAGCGCGGCCAGCGCGCTCTCGTCCTTGTCGACGATGGCCTCGATCCAGCCGGCGATGCGTTGCTCGGCGACCGCGGCTTCCAGTGCAGCGGCCCGGTCGCGCGGCGCGGGCGGGGCGCCGCTGGGCGCGGGCTCGGGGTCGTCCGCCGGGTCGTCTGCCGACGGCCAGGGGGCCACGTCGTCGCGCGGGGCCTCATCGCCCGGCTCCTCCCACTTCCTCACGGCAGCGTTCATGCGGCAACCTCGTTGCGGTGACCCGACGGCCCTGGTGGCGGCGGCCCGGCTCGCGGCGCCGTCGGGCCCCAGGGTATCGCACGGCATACGGCGCCGGTGCGCATCCGGATGCAGGCGGCGCCGGGCTCGGCTTCTCGGCTTGCCCGCCGGCGCGGGCGACAATCGCCGGCATGGACACCAAGAGCTACGAAACCACGCCATCGCGCCGCGTCGCCTTCCTCGGCCTGGGTGTGATGGGCTTTCCGATGGCCGGCCACCTGGTGCGTGCCGGCCACCGCGTCACCGTCTACAACCGCAGCGCCGCCAAGGCCGCGGACTGGCAGCTGCAGTACGGCGGCCAACGTGCAGCCACGCCGGCGGCGGCGGTGGCGGGCGCGGACTTCGTCTTCGCCTGCGTCGGTAACGACGACGACCTGCGCAGCGTGGTGCTCGGCGGCGACGGCGCCTTCGCCGGCATGGCGCCCGGGGCGGTGTTCGTCGACCATACGACCGCCTCGGCCTTGGTCGCGCGCGAGCTGCATGCCGACGCCATCGAGCATGGCCTGCAGTTCGTCGACGCACCGGTGTCCGGCGGCCAGGCCGGCGCGGTCAACGGGGTGCTCACCGTCATGTGCGGCGGTGATGCGGCCGCGTTCGATGCGATGCGCCCGGTGGCGATGGCCTATGCCCGCGCCGTCACGCGCGTCGGCGGCGCCGGTGCCGGCCAGCTGGCGAAGATGGTCAACCAGACCTGCATCGCCGGCCTGGTGCAAGGCCTGGCCGAGGCCATCGCCTTCGGCGAGAAGGCGGGCCTGGACATGAAGCAGGTGCTGGAGGTCATCGGCAAGGGCGCCGCCCAGAGCTGGCAGATGGAGCAGCGCGGCCCGACGATGATCGACGACCGCTTCGACTTCGGCTTCGCCGTCGACTGGATGCGCAAGGACCTGGGCCTGGTGCTCGACGAAGCGCGGCGCAACGGCGCGCGCCTGCCGGTGACCGCGCTGATCGACCAGTTCTACGGCGACATCCAGCGTGCGGGCGGCGGGCGGCTCGACAGTTCGAGCCTGATCAAGCGGCTGCGCGGCTGAGGGTGCCTACTTCGGCGGCGCCGAGGCCGGCGCGGCGGGCGCGCTGGGCGGCATCCTGATTTCGGCCAGCTCGGCCGGCGTGATGATCTCGAACACCTTCACCACCTTCTGCACGCCGCCGACCGAACGCGCCACATTGGCCGCGATGTTGGCCTCGGCCTCGGTGACGCGGCCCATCAGGTAGACGATGCCGCGTTCGGTGACGACCTTGATCGACGCGACCTGCAGCTCCTTGGCATCGACGAACGCCGCCTTCACCTTGCCGGTGATGAGGGTGTCGTTCGACTGTTGGGCGAAGGTGGTGTTCGGCATCACCGCCACCTCGTTCACCACCGCGCGCACGTTCTCCACCTTGGCCACCGCGGCCTCGACCTTGGCGCGGTCGGCTTCGCTCGGCGCTTCGCCGGTGAGCAGCACCACGCGGTTGTAGCTGCTGGCGTTGACATGGGCACGATCGCCCAGCGTCGCGGTGATGGCGCTGGCGGCGCGCAGGTCGATGGTCTGGTCGTCCACCTGGGTGCCGGTGGTGCGGCGGTCGACCGCCATGATCGTGCCGCCGACCACCGCGCCGCCGGCCACCGCGACGCAGCCGCCGAGGGCGCCGCAGATCGCCAGAGCGGCCAGCAGCACGCGCGCCGTGCCGGCGGGGTGCAACGCTTGTTTGTTCATCACGGGTCCTGTTCTCCCATCAATTGCACGTCGACCGCATCGCACAGGCAGTGCAGCACGAGCAACTGCAGCTCGAGCACGCGTGCGCTGCGGTCATGGGGCACGGCGACCAGCACGTCGGTCTCGCCGAGCTTGTCGCGCAGGCCGGTGGCACCGCGCGCGCCGAGCAGCACGACGATCATGTCGCGCGCGTGCGCCGCCTCGATGCCGGCGGCGAGCGCCGCGTCGCGCCCGTGCGCGTCGATCAGCAGCAGCACATCGCCGCCCTGGCCCAGCGCCTGCACCTGCTTGGCCAGCGCCTGCTCGGGCGTGCTGCATGTCAGCAGCACGCTGTCACCGGCCAGCGCCAACGCCGCCAGGGCCGGGCGTTCGCGTTCGAAACGGCCGATGAAGGCCGCGCAGAAATGCTGTGCCAGCGCGGCACCGCCGCCGAAGCCGCCGACCAGCAGCTTGCCGCCGGCGGTGATGCAGCCGGTCACCGCCTGCGTGGCATCGGCGATCGGCCGGCTCAGGCTTTCGGCGGTCTGGTACTGGAGGTCAGCGCTGTCGAAGAACTGCTGCTGGATGCGCTGTTCGAGCATGAGCATGCATCATATGACATGGGCTCGCCGGGCCGGTTCCCGCGCCGCGTGGCAGCGCCGTCGGCGGGCCCGTCGGCCACGCGGCTGCAGATCGGGTCCTGTCGCTCTGCGCGCGGCTAGCCGGCATCGAAGGCCGCCTTGAGCCAGTGGATGCTGCCGCCGTCCAGTGCGACCACGTCGAAGCGGCAAGGCGGCAGGCTGGGCAGGCGCAGCAGGTAGTGCTGGGCCGCGCGCACGATGCGCCGCTGCTTGGTGGCGCCGATGCTGGCCAGCGCACCGCCGTGGTCGGCCGCGGCACGCGAGCGCACCTCGACGAAGACCAGCGTGCCGTCGCGGTCGCGCAGGATCAGGTCGACCTCGGCGCCGCGCGCATGCGGCCCGCCCGCCACCCGATAATTGCGCTGCACCAGCACCAGCCCCTGGCGCTGCAGATGGGCCAGCGCCAGCGCCTCGGCGTCGTCGCCGAGGGCCTTCGTGCTGCGCCCTGCCGCCTTGACCATGGACCCCGCCCTCCTGCAATCCGCTGCCGCCGAAGCCGCCGGCGCGCAGCAGTATCCCGCAGGCGCGCTGTACGTCGTGGCCACGCCGATCGGCAACCTGGCCGACCTGACGCTGCGCGCGATCCACGTGCTCGGCCTGGTCGATGCCGTCGCCTGCGAGGACACGCGCGTCAGCGCGGTGCTGCTGCGTCACCTGGGGCTGCACCAGCCGCTGATCGCGCTGCACCAGCACAACGAGCACGAGGCCGCCGCGCAGCTGCTGCAGCGGCTGGCGGCAGGCCAGCGTGTGGCCTATGTCAGCGACGCC
>DAORHX010000383.1:0-3998 GCA_035438245.1 Rubrivivax sp. | reverse complement strand
GCACGGCGGTGCCGTACGGGGCGCACGAGGCGGCGCGTTCCCCCGCCGGTGGGCGCGCGCCGCAAGGCGGCGGCCTTGGGGGCCAAAGGGTGTGACGCGCGTGAACCTGCTGCTGCTCGCCGCCCTGCTGGCCAGTTGCCTGTACCTGGTGAAGACCTCGTACGACGCGCGCCGCCTGTTCCACGCGCTGGACCGCGCGCGTGGCGAGCGCTCGCAGCTCGACACCGAGTTCAAGCGCCTGGATGCCGATCGCCAGGCACAGGCCACGCACCTGCGTGTCGAGAAGGTGGCACGCGAGAAGCTGCGCATGCGCACCGCCACGCCGGCGGTCACGCACTACGTCGTCGACGAGCCGGCCGCGGCGCCGTCCACCCCCGCCGCTTCAGCCAACGCCCCGGCGGCGTCCGCCCCATGACCGCGCAGCGCAAGCCACCCCGGCGCGCCGCCGCCACCAGCGTGCGCAACCTGAACTACGCGACCAGCCCGCTGCTGGCGTCGAAGACGCCGCCGTGGCGTTCGCGCTTCGTCGTCGCGCTGGTCGGCCTGGCGTTCGCCGTGCTGGTCGGACGCGCGCTGTACGTGCAGGTCATCGGCACCGACTTCTACCAGCAGCAGGGCGACAAGCGCTACGGCCACGTCATCGACGTGCCGGCCAGCCGCGGCCGCATCCTCGACCGCAACGGCCAGGTGCTGGCGACCAGCGTGCCGGTGCCGTCGATCTGGGCGATCCCGAAGGACTTCGCCGCCGACGTGCAGCAGCGCAAGGCGCTGGCGCGCGCGCTGCAGATGAAGCCGGCGGAGCTGGAGCACAAGCTCGAGGCCGGCCGCAACTTCGCCTGGCTGAAGCGCCAGGTCGATGCCGAGCTGTGGGCCGAGGTCAAGGGGCTGGGCATCAAGGGCGTGCACAACCTCGGCGAATACCGCCGCAAGTACCCCGAGGGCGAGTCGGCGGCGCACATCGTCGGCTTCACCAACATCGAGGAGAAGGGGCAGGAAGGCATCGAGCTGGCGTTCCAGCGCGAGCTGCAGGGCCGCGACGGCTCGCGCGCGGTGGTCAAGGACCGGCTCGGCCGCGTCGTCGAGGACCGCGGCGAGCAGAGCGAACCGGTCAATGGCCGCGACATCACGCTGGCCATCGATTCGAAGGTGCAGTTCTTCGCCTACCAGCGCGTGCGCGACGCGGTGGCCGAGCACAACGCCAAGGCCGGCAGCGTGGTCGTGCTCGACGTGCACAGCGGCGAAGTGCTGGCGCTGGCCAACTACCCGAGCTTCGACCCCGGCAACCGCCACAAGCTGTCGGGCGGGCAGCTGCGCAACCGCGCGCTGACCGACACCTTCGAGCCCGGTTCGACGATGAAGCCCTTCGTCGCCGCGCTGGCGCTGGAGACCAAGCGCGTGACGCCGCAGACGATGATCCAGACCGCACCGGGCAGCCTGACGATCACCGGCAGCACGATCCGCGACGCGCACCCGCACGGCATGCTCAGCGTCGCGCAGGTGATCCAGAAGTCGAGCAACGTCGGCACCGTGAAGATGGCGATGCAGATGCCGGCGCGCGAGATGTGGGAGCTGTACGCGCAGGTCGGCATCGGCCAGAAGCCGCAGATCGACTTCCCCGGCGCCGTCACCGGGCGGCTGCGCCCGTACAAGAGCTGGCGGCCGATCGAGCAGGCGACGATGAGCTACGGCTACGGGCTGTCGGTGTCGCTGTTCCAGCTGGCGCGCGCCTACACCGTGCTGGCGCGCGACGGCGAGCTGCTGCCGTCGTCGATGCTCAAGCTCGAGCAGCCGCCGGTCGGCGTGCGCGTGCTGTCGCCGCAGACCGCGCAGGCGGTGCGCGAGATGCTGCAGCTGGCCGCGGGCCCGGGCGGCACCGCGCCGCTGGCGCAGACCCAGGGTTATTCGGTCGGCGGCAAGACCGGCACCGCACACAAGCAGGAAGGGCGTTCGTACGCGGCCAACAAGTACCGCGCCTGGTTCGTCGGCATGGCGCCGATCCACGACCCGCGCATCGTCGTCGCGGTGATGGTCGACGAGCCGAGCAAGGGCGTGTACTACGGCGGCGCGGTGGCCGCGCCGGTGTTCAGCCAGGTGGTGCAGCAGACGCTGCGGCTGCTGAACGTGCCGCCCGACCTGGACGTGACGCCGCAGATCATGGCCAGCAAGGCCGTGCCGGCCGAACGCGAGAGCTTCTAGGGCTTCCGATGGCGACCCTGCAGCACCTCGCCCATGCCGATGCCGCGGCGCACTGGCTCGGCGCGCGCGTCGCCGGGCGACTGCACACCGACCATCGCCAGGTGCGCGCGGGGGACGCCTTCCTCGCCTGGCCCGGCTATGCGCACGACGCCCGCCGCTTCGTCGGCGCGGCGTTCGACGCCGGCGCGGCCGCGTGCCTGGTGGACGACCATCACCTGGGCGGCTTCGGTTTCGACGACCCGCGCATCGCCGCGGTGCCGCACCTGAAGGAGCTGGCCGGGCCGATCGCCCACCTGTTCCTCGGCCGGCCGAGCGCGCGGCTGGAGGTCGTCGCTGCCACCGGCACCAACGGCAAGACGTCGACCATGTGGTGGACCGCGCAGGCGTTGCAGGCGCTGGGCCGGCGCTGCGCGATCGTCGGCACGCTGGGCATCGGCGCGCCGGGTGCCGCGCTGCAGGGCAGCGGGCTGACCACGCCCGACGCGGTGCGGCTGCAGCAGGCGCTGCACGACCTCGTGGCCGAGGGCTTCACCGCCTGCGCCATCGAGGCCTCGTCGATCGGCCTGCACGAGCACCGGCTGGCCGGCACGCAGATCCAGGTCGCGCTGTTCACGAACCTGACGCTGGACCACCTCGACTACCACGGCGACATGGCGTCGTACTGGAAGGCCAAGCGCGGCCTGTTCGCCTGGCCGGGGTTGAAGGCGGCGGTGGTCAACGTCGACGATGCGCACGGCGCGCAGCTCGCCGAAACGCTGCGCCACGCGCCGCTCGACCTGTGGACCTGCTCGACGCAAGGCCCGGCACGCTTGCGCGCCAGCGCCATCCGGCACGACGACACCGGCCTGGGCTTCACGCTGCACGAGGGCGACCAGGCGCTGCCGCTGCGCAGCGCGCTGATCGGCGACTTCAACGCCGGCAACCTGCTGCTCGTGGCCGGCGCGTTGCGCGCGCTCGGCGTGCCGCTGGCCGATGCGGTGCGCGTGGCCGAGGCCCTCGGCCCGGTGCCCGGGCGCATGCAGCGGGTGCGCGTCGATGCCGCCGGCCAGCCCGAAGTGGTCGTCGACTACGCGCACACGCCCGACGCGCTGGAAAAGGTGCTGGCCACGCTGCAGCCGGTGGCGCGCGCGCGCGGCGGCAAGCTGTGGTGCGTGTTCGGCTGCGGCGGCAACCGCGATGCCGCCAAGCGGCCGCTGATGGGCGCGATCGCCGGCAAGCTGGCCGACCGCGTCGTGCTGACCGACGACAACCCGCGCGACGAGGCGCCGCGCTTCATCCTGTCGCAGATCCTCGCCGGCATCGTCGGCCACGACGAGGTCGACGTCATCGAGGGCCGGCGCGAGGCGATCGTGCATGCACTGACGGCCGCTGCGCCGGCCGATGTCGTGTTGCTGGCGGGCAAGGGGCACGAGGCGACCCAGGAAGTCGGCGGCGTGCGGCGCGAGTTCTCCGACGTGAACGAGGCGCGCGCGGTGCTGCTGCGGCGTGCCGGGGTGGCGGCGTGAGCACCGGGGCCGCCATGATGCTGACGCTGGCCGAGGCGCGGGCGCTGCTGCCCGCCTCGACGCTGGTCGGCGATGGCAGCGTGGCCTTCGCGCGCGTGCACAGCGACACGCGCAGCTTGGCAGCCGGCGACCTGTTCGTCGCGTTGAAGGGCGAGCATTTCGACGCGCACGACTTCCTCGCCGCTGCGCGCGCGGCCGGCGCCGCGGCCGCACTGGCCGAACGCGGCCTGGCCGAGGCCGGCTTGCCGGGCCTGCAGGTGGACGATGCGCTGGCCGCGCTGCAGCAGCTGGCGGCGG
>DAORHX010000382.1:0-4019 GCA_035438245.1 Rubrivivax sp. | reverse complement strand
CTCCTGCAGCAGCGCGAACGCGAACGCGCCGATCAGCGCGCCGCGCAGGTGGCCGATGCCGCCGAGGATGATCATGATCAGCACCGCGCCGGACAGGTGCCAGCTCAGCAGCTCGGGGTTGACGAAGCCGTCCTTGAGCGCGAAGAGGAAGCCCGCCAGCCCGGCGATACCGCCGCTGATGGTGAACGCGGCCAGCTTGTACGGAAAGGTCGCGAAGCCGGTGGCGCGCATGCGCTGCTCGTTGACGCGGATGCCGGCGAGCGCACGCCCGAAGCGCGACCGCGACAGCAGCGCGAGCAGGCCGAACACCCCGATCAGCGCGGCCAGCGTCGCGCCGTACATCATCGGCGCCCGGGCGAAGTCCAGCGCGCCGAGCGTCGGCAGCAGCGTCAGGTAGATGCCGTCGGTGCCGCCGCCCAGCGGCGTGTCGTGCACCACGTAGTAGGCCATCTGCGCGAACGCCAGCGTGACCATGATGAAGTACACGCCCTTGGTGCGCAGGCTCAAGGCGCCTACCGCCAGCGCGTACAGTGCCGCGCACAGCACCGCGGCCGGCAGCAGCCACAGCAGAGACGCCGGCGCGTCCTGCGGCGACAGCAGCACCGCGGCGTAGGCGCCGATGCCGAAGAACGCGGCATGGCCGAAGCACACCAGGCCGGTGCCGCCGACCAGCAGCTCGAGGCTGAGCGCGAAGATCGCGTAGATCATGATCTTCGTCACCAGGTCGATGCCGTAGCTGCCGGCAAACAGCGGATAGATCGCCAGCGCGGCGAAGCAGGCCAGAACGAAGCCGAGGCGCGCCGTCATTTCGCTGCCTCGGCGGTTCGGGCGACCGCCGCGGAACCGGCTTTGCCGGGCCGCTGGCGCTCGTAGGCGACGAACAGTCCGCAGGGATTGTTCGTCGTCCGACTCGCCCCCCTCGAGGGGGCGGCCGAAGGCCGTAGCGGGTGGGCCATGTCAGCCTGCCTTGAAGAGGCCGTCCGGCTTCCACAGCAGGATCAGCGCCATCAGCACGTAGACCAGCACGCCGGCGGCCTGCGGCAGCAGCACCTTGCCGAAGGTGTCGACCACGCCGATCAGCAGCGCCGCGACCAGCGCGCCGCGGATCGAGCCGATGCCGCCGATGACGACGACGACGAAGCAGATGATCAGCACCTGGCTGCCCATGCCGGGGTAGACGCTGGACACCGGCGCCGCCACCATGCCGGCGAAGACGGCGATGGCGACGCCGGCGGCGAACACCACGCGGTAGAGGAACTTGATATCGATGCCGAGGCTCTGCACCATCTCGCGGTTGGTGCTGCCGGCGCGGATCATCATGCCCAGCCGCGTGCGCGCGAACACCCACCACATGGCCAGGGCCAGCAGCACGCACACGGCGGAGATGAAGAGGCGGTAGACCGGGTAGGTCATCAGCTCGCCGAGCGGGATCGTGCCGGCCAGGATCGGCGGCGGCTTGACGCCGTGCACGTCGTCGCCGACCAGCAGGCTGCGCAGCTCCTCGAACACCAGGATCAGGCCGTAGGTCATCAGCACCTGCTGCAGGTGCTCGCGCTCGTACAGGTAGCTGTAGAACACCCACTCGAGCACGTAGCCGAGGGCCACGGCCAGCACCGTGCCGACGAGCAGCGTGGCGAAGAAGCCGCCGCCGAAGGTGCCCTCGACGATCGGCGCCAGCGCGAACGCCATGTAGGCGCCGATCATGTAGAAGCTGCCGTGGGCGAGATTGATCACGCCCATGATGCCGAAGATCAGCGTCAGGCCGGAGGCGACCAGGAACAGCAGCAGCCCGTACTGCAGCGCGTTCAGGCACTGCACGAGAAAGGTGGCGAGGTCCATGCGGCCAGCGGACAGTTCGGGCGCAGCGGGCGCCGCTGCGTCAAGCACCCGCCGCGGAGCCGGCGCTGCCGGTCCGCGGGCGGTGCCTCCCCGAGGGGTCGCGCGCCGCGCGCAGCGGCTGCGTCACATCCTGCAGCCGCGGCCCGGATCGGCCAGCGCCTTGCTGGCGACGCCGATCACCTTGTTCTCCTTGCCGACCACCTGGCGCAGGTAGATGTCCTGCACCGGGTTGTGACTGGCCGAGGTGGTGAACGCACCGCGCGGGCTGTCGATCTTCGCCTTGCGCACCGCGGCGGCGAACTCGGCCTTCTTGGTGATGTCTCCCTTGGTGGCGTTCAGGCCGATGCCGAGCATCTGGCCGGCGTCGTAGCCCTGCATCGCGTAGACGTCGGGCTGCAGCTTGTAGGTCTTGGCGTAGGCCAGGCGGAAGCTCTTGTCGCGCGGCGACTCGAGGCTGTCGCCGTAGTGCAGCGTGGTCATCAGGCCTTCGGCGTCGGCGCCCTGCGCTTCGAGCGTGCCGTCGGTCAGGAAGCCGGCGCCATACAGTGGGATCTTGCCCTTCAGCCCCGCGGCGGCGTAGTCCTTGACGAACTTCACCGCACCCCCGCCGGCGAAGAAGGTGTAGACCGCGTCCGGCTTGGCGGCGGCAATCTCGGTCAGCAGCGCCTGGAACTCGACGTTCGGGAATGGCAGGTTCAGCTCCTTCGTGACCTTGCCGCCACCTTTTTCGAGTGCCTCCTTGAAGCCCTTGACCGACTCGTCGCCGGCAGCGTACTTCCAGGTGATCGTGACCACGTTCTTGTGGCCGCGCTTGGCCACCACCTCGCCGGCGGCGTAGCCCGGCTGCCAGTTCGAGAACGAGCTGCGGAAGATGTTCGGCGCGCACATCGGGCCGGTGATCGCGTCGGCGCCGGCGTTGGGCACGATCAGCATCGTGCCGGTGTCCTTGGCCACCTTGGCCATGGCCATCGCCACGCCGGAATGCACGGTGCCGACGACCAGGTCGACGTTGTCGCGCTTGATCAGTTTGTTGATGTTGTCGGTCGCCTTGGCCGGATCGCTCTCGTCGTCGACCTTGACGATCTCGATCTCGCGCCCGCCGAGCTTGCCGCCCTGTTCGGCGACGTACAGGCGAAAGCCGTTCTCGATCGCCGTGCCCAGCGCGGCGAAGGTGCCGGTGTAGGGCAGCATCAGCCCGACCTTCAGCTTGGCCTGCGCCTGCGCGGCCAGCGGCGCGAGGCCGAGCACCGCGCAGGCGAGGAAGGTCTTGCGCAACGAGTTCATGGCGTTGTCCTTGCAGTGACGATGAGCTGCAGTATCGCAGGCACCGGTCATAGGGATTTCACGAATGCCAGCCGCTGCGACGGCATGAAGCCGCAGTGGCGCAGGAAACCCTGCAACGCCAGATCGTCCGGCGAGACCACGGTCTCGACACGCTCGACATGCAGCGCCACCAGGTCGGCGAACAGTTGCGCGAGCATGGCGTGGCCGACGCCGTGCTGCGCATAGTCCGGGTCGACGCCGAGCGTGTCGAGCACCGCCACCGGCTCGGTGCGCCCGAAGTCGCCGAGGTCGGTGCGCGCCATCAGGAAGCCGACGATCGCGCCGTCCAGCCACGCGGTCAGCGACACGCGGATGGCCGAATCGTCGAGCGCCTCGCCGAGCTTCTCGGCGATGTAGTCGCGGCGGTCGCGGCCGGTCAGCTGCCGGTCGATGCGGCAGATCGGGCCGAGGTCTTCGCTGCGCATCGCGCGCACCCCCACCGCGATGCTGTCCGCACGGTCGAAGTCGTTGGCCTCGGGCACGCCGTAGTCGATCTCGCGCGAACGTGTGTCGGCGGCCAGCTCCGGCGGCTGCGTGGGCGCCACGCCCTGGTCGACCGCACATTCCATCACCTGGTCGCCGGCGCGCTGGAAGCCCACCGCATGCAGCCACGGCAGCATGCGCGCGTCGGTCCAGCCCGCGGTGGTGCGCAGCTCGGCGACACCGTGGCGGGCGGCATAGCCGGCCATCGCCTGCAGCAGCTGGCGGGCCACGCCCTGGCCGCGCCGGTCCTCGCGCACGCCGAGCACCTCGAGCCGCAGCCCGGGGCTCGAGCGGCCGAACTCGCCGCTGGTGCGCCGCGCCAGCCTGTAGCCGGCCAGGCCGGCGCCGTCGACTGCCGCCAGCTGCACGTGCAG
>DAORHX010000381.1:0-4024 GCA_035438245.1 Rubrivivax sp. | reverse complement strand
CCGATCGCGGCCGGCAGCCAGCGCGCTGCGCTGGTGCCTGGTCGACCGCGACCCTGGCGCCGCACAGCGCCGCCTGGCCGGCCCCGCCGGCTGCGACAGCGCGCCGCGTCTGGCGCACGCCTACGATCGTGTGCTGGCGTTCGCCGGGCGCGAATGGGAGCTGCGGCTGGACGCACGCTCCGAGCAGATCGCCGAGATTCAGCACGCCAACGCCTGGCTGTTCTCGGTGCTCGGGCTGATGGCGGCGTCGCTGCTCGGCGCGCTGCTGCTGATCGTCACCGGCCGCGCGCGGCGCATCGAACTGGCGGTGGAAGAGCGCACGCAGGCGCTGCGCCACGAGGTCGGCGAACGCCAGCGCACCGAGGAGGCGCTGCGGGCCAGCGAGCAGCAGTTGCGCGCGATCCTGGACACGGCACGCGTGGGCATCGTCAAGACCGACCTGAACGGCCGCATCCTGAAGCCCAACCCTGCGTACACCCGGCTGCTCGGCTACCGCGCCGCCGAGTTGAGGACCCTGACGGTCGAGCAGATCACGCACCCCGACGACCGCCCCGAGGACGCACGGCTGCTGGAGGCGCTGCGGCTCGGCCACAGCGAGGTCTATCGTCGCGAAACGCGCTACCTGCACAAGGACGGCAGCGTCGTGCATGCGATGCTGACCGTCGCCCTGCTGCGCGACGCCGAAGGCCGGCCCGAGAGCACGGTGGGCGTGGTCGAGGACATCGGCGAGCACCTGCAGCTGGCCGAGGCCGAGCGCGCGCGCGAGATGGCCGAAAGCTCGAACCGGGCGAAGAGCGAATTCGTGTCGCGCATGAGCCATGAGCTGCGCACGCCGCTGAACGCGATGCTCGGCTTCGCGCAGCTGCTGAGCCTGGACCGCAAGCCGGCGCTGGCCGAGCACCAGCGCGCGTGGGCGGCGCAGATCCAGCAGGCCGGCTGGCACCTGCTGCACATGATCAACGACACGCTGGACCTGTCGCGCATCGAGTCGGGCATGCTGAAGCTGGAGACGGCGACGCTGGAGCTGGCCCCGCTGGTGGAGGCGGCGCTGGCGATGGTCGCGCCGGCCGCCGAGAAGCGCGCGCTGCACATCGAACACCGGCTGGACCGCCGCGCACGCGCGGTGCTCGGCGACGAAACACGCATCAAGCAGATCCTGACCAACCTGCTGAGCAACGCCGTCAAGTACAACGTCGACGGCGGCAGCATCACCGTGCGCTCGCGGCTGACCGAGTCGCAGGTCATCGAGGTCGTGGTCGGCGACACGGGCCTGGGCATGACGCGCGCGCAGATGGACGAGTTGTTCCAGCCCTACAACCGGCTCGGGCGCGAGCGCACCGCGGTCGAGGGCACCGGCATCGGCCTGGTGATCAGCCGCCGCCTGGCCGAGCTGATGGGCGGCACGCTGCGTGCGCACAGCGTGGCCGGCGAAGGCTCGGCCTTCATCTTGACGCTGCCGCGCGCACCGCAGACCGACAGCGGCAGCCCCGGCGACAGCGAGATGCCGACACAGCCGGCCACCTACCGGCAGCGGCTGGTGCACTACATCGAGGACAACGAGACCAACATCGAGGTCATGCGCGGCATGCTGCTGCGCCGGCCGCAGGTGCGCCTGAGCGTGTCGATGAACGGGCTGGACGGGCTGGCCGCGCTGCGGCAGGAGCAGCCCAGCCTGATCCTGCTGGACATGCACCTGCCCGACATCGGCGGGCTCGAACTGCTGCGCCACCTGAAGGAGGACGACACGCTGGGCAGCATTCCGGTGGTGGTGGTGTCGGCCGACGCCACGGCCGCGCACATCGAAGCCGCGCTGACCGCTGGCGCCGCGCACTACGTGACCAAGCCGGTCAACCTGGCGGGCTTCCTCGCCATCGTCGACGAGCTGCTCGACGCGATGGACACCCATTTCGGCTAGCTGGATCAGATAAGTCAGTGAGCGCTATCGACGAAAGAGGCATGCAATATCGATACTCCTCAACCGACCGCTCGTAGCACTCTGGGGCGTCGAGTGCTAAAATGGCGGGAACCAAGCACTGGGAGCTTGGTCAGAAGCGTTGATGAACACCACGACCGCTACCGCCCTGTCCGTCCGTGACCCCTGGTCCCTGGTGCCGCCCGTCGGCAACCTGGATGCCTACATCGCCGCCGTGAACCGCATTCCGCTGCTCACCGCGCAGGAGGAGAACTCCTATGCGCAGCGCCTGCAAGGCCAGGGCGACGTCGAGGCGGCCGGCCGGCTGGTGCTGTCGCACCTGCGGCTGGTGGTCTCGGTATCGCGCCAGTATCTGGGCTATGGCCTGCCGCAGGCCGATCTGATCCAGGAAGGCAACGTCGGCCTGATGAAGGCCGTGCGCCGCTTCGATTCGAGTCAGGGTGTGCGCCTGGTCAGCTACGCGCTGCACTGGATCAAAGCCGAGATCCACGAGTACATCCTGCGCAACTGGCGCATGGTGAAGGTGGCGACGACGAAGTCGCAGCGCAAGCTGTTCTTCAACCTGCGCTCGATGAAGCAGCGGCTGAAGAGCGAGGCGCACGATGCCGACACGCACCGCAGCAGCTTCTCGCCGGCCGAGGTCGACATCGTCGCCCGCGAGCTGAAGGTCAAGCCCGAGGAAGTGCTGGAGATGGAAACCCGCCTGTCCGGCGGCGATGTCGCGCTGGAAGCGCAGAGCGACGACGGCGAGGAAGCCTACGCACCGATCGCCTACCTCGCCGACGAGTCGCACGAGCCGACGCGCGAGATCGAGGCACGGCACCGCGACTGGCTGGCTGGCGACGGTATCCACCAGGCGCTGGACGTGCTGGATGCCCGCAGCCGGCGCATCGTCGAGGAACGCTGGCTAAAGGTCAACGACGACGCCAGCGGCGGCATGACGCTGCACGAACTGGCGGCCGAGTACGGCGTCAGCGCCGAGCGCATCCGCCAGATCGAGGTGGCCGCGCTGAAGAAGATGCGCAAGGCGCTCGAGCCGGCCTGAACTGGCGCGTCAGGCCGGGTTCTCG
The DNA here is from genome assembly GCA_035438245.1 of Rubrivivax sp. GTDB lineage: Bacteria > Pseudomonadota > Gammaproteobacteria > Burkholderiales > Burkholderiaceae_C > Rubrivivax. Next base: position 1,021 of record DAORHX010000381.1, on the reverse strand, counting down.
GCCAGCAGCAGCTTCAGGTCGTGGCGCAGCGCCTCGGCGCCGGCGCCGTAGCGCACGAACAGCCGCACGCGGCCCTGCGCATCGAACACATAGGTGCCGGCGGTGTGGTCGACCGTGTAGTTGCCTTCGGTCTTGCCCGGCACCTGCGCATAGAAGACCTTGAAGTTGCGCGCGGCGGTCTGGGTCTCCTGCGGCGTGCCGCGCAGCGCGACGAAGCCGGGCCCGAAACTGGCGATGTACGCCTTGAGGATCTCCGGCGTGTCGCGCTGCGGGTCGACGCTGACGAACACGCCCTGCACCCGCTCGCCGTCCGGGCCCAGATCGCGCTTCACCGCCGCCAGCTCGGCCAGCGTGGTCGGGCACACGTCGGGGCACTGCGTGTAGCCGAAGAAGACCAGCGTGACCTTGCCCTTGAAGTCCGACAGCTGGCGCGGCTTGCCGTCGGCGTCGGTCAGCGACAGCTCGCGCGCATAGTCGGCGCCGGTGATGTCCACCGCCTTGAACGAGGCCTTCGGCGCGCCCGCGCGATCGCAGCCGCCGAGCAGCGCGGCGAGCAGCGCCGCGCCCAGCATGAAAGCCTTCAACTTAGCCATGGCATCAGGTAGTGGTCGATGAGCAGTGCGCTGAAGAGCAGGCTCAGGTAGAGAATCGAGAAGCGGAAGGTGCGCCGCGCCAGCGCATCGCTGTAGTCGCGCCACAGCTGCAGCGCATAGGCGATGAACACCAGCCCGAGCGCCAGCGCGCAGGCCAGGTAGATCCAGCCGCTCATGCCGTGGATGAACGGCAGCAGCGTCGCCGCGAACAGCACCAGCGTGTACAGCAGCACCTGCAGCCGCGTGAATGCGGCGCCATGCGTGATCGGCAGCATCGGCAGGCCCGACTTGCGGTAGTCGTCGGCGCGGTACAGCGCCAGCGCCCAGAAATGCGGCGGCGTCCACAGGAAGATGATCAGGCACATCATCAGCGCCTCGGGGCCGACGTCGTTGCGCATCGCCGCCCAGCCCAGCACCGGCGGCATCGC
>DAORHX010000380.1:0-4029 GCA_035438245.1 Rubrivivax sp. | reverse complement strand
GCGATCGAGCACGCGGTAGAAGGCCTGCAGCGCCTCGTCGAGCGCCCCGCGCAGCTTGCAGACCGGGCCGATCGCGCAGCGCGCGGCGTCGCCGGCCAGGCAGCCGTCGTGGTCGTCGCGGTCGGCGCCCTCGGTGCGGCGCACCACGGCGCCGATGACGATCTGCTGCGCCGGCATCGCCAGCGCCAGCCCGCCGCCGTGGCCGCGCACGTTGGCCAGCCAGCCGTCGCGGCCGAGGCCGTGCGCCACCTTGGTCAGGTGGTGGGCCGAGATGTCGTAGGCGGCGGCCACCTCGGCGATGGTGGCGCGGCGCTGCGGCTCGGCCGCCAGGTACATCAGCATGCGCAGGCTGTAGTCGGTGAAGGTGCTGAGCTTCATGGGCAATGCGGGCGAAGGTGCATTTGCGATACATCTATGCTAGAGGGCAGGCCGCCGGCGCGGCTTGATCGCTGTCAACGGCCGATGCTGGAACAATCGCCGCGATGAGCAAGGCCTTCACCCGCGAGAGCGACGCCGAGGACGACGACGACGGCGATGCCGCCGCGCCGCCGCTGCCTGCCGGCACGCGCAACTACATGACGCCGGCCGGCTACCGCCGGCTGCGCGAGGAACTGATGACGCTGCTCGACGACGAGCGGCCGAAGATGGTCGAGACCGTTTCGTGGGCGGCGAAGAACGGCGACCGCTCGGAGAACGGCGACTACCTGTACGGCAAGAAGCGGCTGCGCGAGATCGACCGGCGCATCCGCTTCCTGACGCGGCGGCTGGACATTGCCGAAGTGGCCGACCCGTCGGCGCACCACGGCGGCGACCAGGTCTTCTTCGGCGCCACCGTCACCTATGCCAACGCGCAGGGCGAGCAGCGCACCATCACCATCAAGGGCATCGACGAAGCCGACAACCTGCGCGGCGAGGTGTCGTGGGTGTCGCCGATCGCGCGCGCGCTGCTCAAGGCGCGCGAAGGCGACGAGGTGCTGCTGCAAAGCCCCGGCGGCGTGCAGCGGCTGGAAGTGCTGAGCGTGTCGTACCCAGCGCCGCCGCCGGCCACGTAGTGCGCGGCGCCGGTCAGTCGACCTTGATGCCGGCCTCGTCGATCACCTTCTTCCACTTCGCGCCGTCGGCCTTGATGCGCTCGCTGACGCGGGCCGGCGCTCCGCCGACCACGTCCAGGCTCAACTCGGCCAGGCGCGCGCGCACGTCCTTTTCCTGCAGGATGGCGTCGATCGTCTGGTTGAGCTTGGCGGTGATGGCAGCGGGGGTGCCGGCCGGCGCCATGAAGGCATACCAGAAGTCCAGGTCGAAGTCCTTCAGCCCCGACTCGGCCACCGTGGGCAGCTCCGGGTAGGCGGGGATGCGCTGCGGCGTCGCCGCGGCAATGGCGCGCAGCTTGCCCGCCTTGACCATCGGCATGGCTTCGGGCGCCAGCGCCATCATCAGCTGCACCTGGCCGCCCATCAGCTCCTGCAGCGCCGGCGCACCGCCCTTGTAGGGCACGTGCACCGCGTCCAGTCCGGTGATCTTCTTGTACGACTCCATGCCCAGGTGGCTGGGCGTGCCGTTGCCGGCCGAGGCGTAGCTGACCGCGCCGGGCTTGCTCTTGATGTAGGCGGCCAGCTCGGCCATCGTCTTGGCCGGCACCTGCGGATGCACCACCACCACGGTCGGCACGGTGGCCGCCAGCGAGATCGGGACCAGGTCCTTGTTCGCGTCGTAGGGCAGCTTCGCATACAGGCTGGGGTTGACCGCCAGGCCGCTGAAGGTCGACACCAGCAGCGTGTAGCCGTCCGGCGCCGCCTTGGTGACGCTGGTGATGGCGATCTGCTCGGCCGCGCCGGGCTTGTTCTCCACCACCACCGGCTGGCCCAGCCGCTGCGTGAGCTTTTCGCCGACCAGCCGGGCCAGCGCGTCGGTCGAGCCGCCGGGCGAGTAGGGCACCACCAGTTTGATGGCCTTGCTCGGGTAGTCGGCGGCGCCGGCCGGCGTGGCGATGGCCAGCAGCGCGGCGGCCGCCATCAGGGGTGCGAATGCGTGCGTCATGGTGCGTTCCCGGTGGGTGAGGGCGATGGAGCGGTCCGCCGTGGCCGACGGCAGCAGCGGCGCGGCCGATCCCGACCGCAGGCGAATGGTGACGCAACGAAATCACCTTGTCAATAAAACGTCGACGATTTATTATCAAGTTTATGACGTATGCTGAACGTCCCTGCCCTGATCAGCCGCGAGGAGCCGTGATGAGCCGTCCCTTCCCCGAAGCCCCGCCCCCGTTGTCCACGGCCGCCGCCGGCCACCGCATCGTGACCTCGCTGCACCTGGTATCGCCGAAGTCGCCCGAGCTGTCGGAACTCGAGTTCGGCCTGATCATCTTCAACCACGCCTTCTCGCGCTGGATGGTGCGCTGCATGGCCGCCGCCGGCGGCCCCGTCATGACCGCGCTGGACGTGCTGGTGCTGCACCATGTCAACAACCAGTCGCAGGAGAAGAAGCTGGCCGACATCTGCTTCGTGCTCAACGTCGAGGACACGCACGTCGTCTCGTACGCGCTGAAGAAGCTCGTCGGTCAGGGACTGGTGGAGGGCAGCAAGCGCGGCAAGGAGGTGTTCTTCGGCACCACGGCGCGCGGGCGCGAGATCTGCGAGCGCTATCGCCAGGTGCGCGAGACCTGCCTGCTGCCGGGCTTTTCCGGGGCCGGCGAGGACAACGCCCGGCTCGGCGAAGCGGCCAGCCTGCTGCGCACGCTGTCGGGCCGCTACGACCAGGCGGCCCGCGCGGCGTCGGCGTCGTTGTTCACGTCGCTGGGGGATGCCACCGAAGCCGCGCCGCCGCCGCGGCGTGCGGCGAAGGGAGGGAAGCAATGAGCGCGCGCCTGCTCGATGCCGGCGATGCCGCGGTGACGATCGAATTCGGCGATCACATCAGCGGCGAGCTGGTCGCGCGCGTCGTCGCGCTGGAACGTGCGCTCGACGCCGCGCGTGCGCGCGGCGAGCTGCCGGGGGTGGTCGAGACGGTGCCGACCTTCCGCTCGCTGACGGTGCTGTACGACCCGTTGCGCACGCAGCGCGCGCTGCTCGACCCAGCGCTGCTGGCGCTGCTGCAGCAGGCCGACCGGGCGCCGCCGGCGCCGTCGCGCCGCTGGCGGCTGCCGGTGTGCTATGGCGAGGGCTTCGGCGCCGACCTGGCCGAAGTGGCGGCGGCCACCGGCCTGGCGCCCGAGGCCGTGGTGCGCTTGCACAGCGGCACCGAGTTCAGCGTCTACATGCTCGGCTTCATGCCCGGCTTTGCCTTCATGGGCGATCTGCCGCCGGCGCTGGCGGTGCCGCGCCGGCGCGAGCCGCGGCTGCGCGTGCCGGCCGGCTCGGTGGCCATCACCGGCAGCCTGAGCGCCGTCTATCCGTGGGAAAGCCCGGGCGGCTGGTCGCTGCTGGGCTGCTGCCCGGTGCCGCTGTTCGATGCCGCTGCGGCCACGCCGGCGCTGCTGGCGCCGGGCGACAGGGTGCGCTTCGAGCCGGTGTCGGCCGCGCGCTTTGCCGCGCTGCAGGCCGAGGTCCGCGCCGGCGCCTTTGCCAGCGCCTCGCTGCTGGAGGCCGCGTGATGGCGCAACAGCCGATCGAATCCGACGCCGCGGCGGCGACGCTGGAGGTGGTGTCACCGGGCGCGCTGGCCGCGCTGCAGGACCTGGGGCGCAGCGGCTGGCGCCGCATCGGCGTGCCGCGCGCCGGTGCGCTGGACGCGCAGGGGCTGCGCATCGCCAACCGGCTGGTCGGGCAGGCAGAAGCCGCCGCGGCGATCGAGTTCTTCGCCGCCGGACCGACGCTGAAGGCGCTCGACCAGCCGGTGCAACTCGGCCTGGCCGGCGACTTCCCCGTGACGCTGACCCGCGCCAACGGCGAGCGCCGCCAGCTCGAATCGTGGCGCAGCGTGACGCTGCAGCCGGGCGATACGCTGCGCGCCGGCCAGCCGCGCTCGGCGCGCGTCGGCTACGTCGCCGTGGCCGGTCTCGAGGTGACGCCGGTGCTCGGCAGTGCCTCGACCGAG
>DAORHX010000379.1:0-4030 GCA_035438245.1 Rubrivivax sp. | reverse complement strand
ACTGGACCAACAGCTTCCCGTCGGCACTGAACTGATCGTCACCCCGCCGGGCACAAAGCCCACCAGCGCCGCCTTGCCCGTCACCGCCCCGTCGCCGTCGATGGCCAGGATCAGGGCGTCGTCGGTCCAGCGCCGCGCCGAATTGCTGTCGGCCGCGCCGTTGACCGAGTAGCGGGCGTTGACCCACTGCCGGCCGCCGTCACTGGCGCCCACCGAGAGCAGCGCCCCGTTGGCCGCCGTACCGTCGGCCGTGGCCCCGCTCATGGTGATTAGCACCGCTTTCGGCGTCAGCGTACCCAGCGCCGTGGCGGTGATCGTCGGGCTCTACAGCGTGCGCCAGGTGCGCGCCGGCCGCTGGGCGCACATCGACGCATCGCATCCGCGCGAGCGCGCGCAGTTGAACGTGTTGCTCGCGCTGCTGCTCGGTGGCGCCGCGCTGCTGCTGCTGCTGTCGGGCCAGCCGCTGCCGGTGGCACTGGGCGCGCTGCTGGCCGCCCTGCCGGTGCTGCTGGCGCAGCTGCTGCGGCGCCGGCTCAAGGTGTCGCTGCACGCCGCTTTCGCAGCGTTCGCCGCCGCGCTGCTGTGGCCGCATCCCGTGGGCACGCTGGTCCTCGGGCTGCTGGCCCTGGGCGTGGCGTGGTCACGTCTGGTGCTGCGCCGGCACACGCTGGCCGAGGTGGCGACCGGGCTGCTGCTGGGCCTGGCCTGCGGCGCGGCCTTGCGCATCCTGCCGGCTTGACATGGGCGCGCCTTCCGACCCGACACCGCCCGACAGCCAGGCTCGCTGGCGGATCCTGGCACTGCTGTTCGTCTGCCGCATCGGCCTGGGCTTGCAGTTCCAGACGCTCGGCTCGGTATCCGATTCGCTGGTTGCGAGCCTGGGCTTCAGCTACGCGCAGATCGGTACGCTGATCGGCCTGTTCATGCTGCCCGGGCTGGTGCTGGCGATGCCGGCCGGCTATCTCGGGCGGGTGCTGTCGGATCGTGTGCTGGTGGCCCTGGCATTCCTGTGCCTGGCCGCCGGCAGCGGCATCGCCGCACTGGCACAGGGTTTCGGCCAGCTGGCGCTGGCGCGGCTGGCCTGCGGCATCGGCTTCGTGCTCAGCACCATCTACCTGACGAAGATGACCACCGACTGGTTCGCCGGCGGCGAGCTGGCCACCGCGATGGGCGTGCTGGTGATGAGCTGGCCCCTGGGCATCGCGCTCGGGCAGATCGGCCAGGTGTGGATCGACCAGCATTTCGACTGGCGCGCGGTCTTCGCCGTGGCGGCGCTGTATTGCGCGCTCGGTGCGGCAGCGCTGTTCGTGTTCTATCGGCCGCCGCCGGGGCGCGCAGCGGCGCCGGTCGAGACCGCACGGCTGCCGCGCGGCGAACTGCTGCTCACGCTGCTGGCGGCCACCTGCTGGGGGCTCTACAACGCCAGCTACATCGTGCTGCTGAGCTTCGCGCCGCGCGTGCTGACGGCGGGCGGCCACGGCGCGGCCAAGGCCGCGGCGATCATCAGCCTGGCGAGCTGGGCGATGATCGTCTCCGGCCCCCTCGGGGGCCGCATCGCCGACCGCACCGGCCGCCCGGCGCTGCTGCTGTACGTGTGCACCGCGGCGTCGGTGGTGGCGCTGCTGCTGCTGCGCCAGACCGCGCTGGCGGTCGGGCTGAGCCTGGTCTACGGCCTGTTCGGCGGCGCGCCGGCCGGCGTCCTGATGGCGCTCACCGGCCAAGCCATGGCACCGCAGCGCCGCGCCTTCGGCATGGGTGTGTTCTTCAGCTTCTACTTCGTGCTCGTGACGCTGGGCCCGCCGCTGGCCGGCTGGATGTTCGACCTCAGCGACGACCCATTCCAGCCGATCCTGTTCGCGGTGGTGCTGCTCGTCGGCGCCGCCGGCTGCTACCACCTCTTCCAGGTGCTGAAACCCCGGTGGCTCAAACCCAGTGCCGCGCCACCAGCTCGCTGACCAGCGCGATCGACTGCTCCATCAGCGGCCCGCCCGGCCGCTGCACCGAGGTGGCCAGGCGCAGTGTCGCGGCCAGGCGCGGCTTGCCGATCGGCCGGGCCTGGAAGCGGCCCTCGTTGCCGCTGCGGCGGATGGCGTTCAGCGTCAGCACCGCGTGGAAGCCGTCGTGCTGCACCAGGTCCAGGATCGTCGGCACGCTCTCGATTTCCAGCGCCACGCGCGCCTTCAGCCCGGCCTCGGCCAGCGCCGCGTCGAGCAGCATGCGCATCGAATGCGGCCGCGGCGGGATCACCAGCTCGGTGGCCGCCACCTGCGCCAGCGCCACCGGTGCGCCAACCAGCCTCGTGCCCGCCCTGCCCGGCCGCGCGCCGACCAGGTACATCGGCTCGACGCGCAGCGACGCCAGCTCGATGGTCGCCGGCGCCACGCTGCTGTAGACCAGCGCGAAGTCGACGCGGCCGACCGCCAGCCACTCCATCAGGTGGTCCGACAGACCCTCGACGATGCCGAAGCTGGCGTCGGGAAAGCGCTCGCGGAAGGCACGCACCAGCGGGCCGGTGAGCGTGCGGCTGACACTCGGCGGCAGGCCGATGACCAGCCGCCCCGACACCGCGCCGCGCTGCTGCTCCAGATCGAGCCGCGCGCGCTGCACCTGCTGCAGGATGCCGCGCGCATGCTCGAGCAGCCGCTTGCCCGGTTCGGTCAACGTGACGCCGCGTCCGTTGCGCTGGAACAGCGTCTGCCGCAGCTCGACCTCGAGCGCGCGCACCTGCCGGCTCAGCGCCGGCTGCGCCACGCGCAGGAAGCGCGACGACAGCGTGAAGCTGCCGAACTCGGCCACCTGCACGAAGTACTCCAGCTGCTTCAGGTCCATGCCGCTGCCGCCCTGCCCGCGCGCCTCATTCGGGCTCGATCTTCGCGGCGCGGATGACCTCGCCCCAGTGCCGGATCTCCGCCGCCAGCAGCGTGCGCAGCTGTGCCGGCGTGCCCCCCTGCGCGCGCACGCCCAGGCTCAGCAGCTTGTCCTGCACGGCCGGGTTCCTGAGCGCGTCGTTGGCCGCGGCGTTGAGCCTGTCGATGACCGCCGGCGGCGTCTTCGCCGGCGCCGCCAGCGCGTTCCACGACGCCACCTCGTAGTCGGGCACGCCGGCCTCGCGCATCGTCGGCACCTCGGGCAGCGTGGCGAAGCGCCGGTCGGAGGTCACGGCCAGTGCGCGCACCACCTTGGCCTGCAGCTGCGGCAGCATCGGGCCGAGGATCTCGAAGGCCGCGTCGATCTCGCCCGAGCGCAGCGCCGTCAGCACCGCCGGCGAGCTCTTGTACGGCACGATCAGCGCATCGATGCCGGTGCGCCACTTGAACAGCTCGGCCGACAGGTGCTGCGTGCTGCCGACGGCGATGGTGCCGATGGTCAGCTTGCCGGGGCGGGCCTTGGCCGCAGCGAGCAGCTCGCGCACGCTCTTCAGCTTCGAGTCGGCGCCGACGAACAGCGCCAGGTCGAACACGCCGAGCATGCCCACCGGCGCGAAGTCCTTCTGCACGTCGAAGGGCAGCTTGCGGAACAGGCTGGCGCTGACGGCGTTGGCGTTGCTCATCAGCAGCAGCGTGTAGCCGTCGGGCGCGGCCTGCGCCACCGCCGCGCTGCCGACGATGCTGCCGGCGCTGGGCTTGTTGTCGACGACGATCGGCACCTTCAGCGTCGCGCTCATCGCCTGCGCCACGGTGCGTGCCGTCAGGTCGGCGATGCCGCCGGGCCCGAAAGGCACGACCAGCGTGATCTGCCGCTCGGGCCACGCCGCTTGCGCCCAGGCTCCGGCCGCCGGCCAGAGCAGCAGCGTGGCCAGCAGCGCGCGGCGCGCGTCCTGCACCTTCATCGGGTTCTCCCAGCGGCTTCGACGCTGGCGATTCTGCCCGCTCGCTCTTAGACTGCAGCGCAGCCCGCCGCACCATGCCGAAGCCGCCGCCGACCGCAGCCTCCGAGCGCACTGCGCGCGGGCGCAGCCGCCCGCCGGCCTTCGCCGCGCGGCTGAGTGCCATCGACGACTGCGCCTGGGCCGGCTAGCATGCCCAGGCGG
>DAORHX010000378.1:0-4041 GCA_035438245.1 Rubrivivax sp. | reverse complement strand
ACGCCCTGCTGGAACTTGACCCACAGCCGCGGCACCGAGAAGAACACCGTCGGCCGCGCGCGCTGGATGTCGGCGACGAAGGTGTCCAGGCTTTCGGCGAAGAACACGTGCATGCCGGTGGCCAGCAGGCCGTGCTCGACCAGCGCGCGCTCGGCCACGTGGGCCAGCGGCAGGTAGCTCAGCGTGCGGCTCGATCCGTCGAGGTTGACGCGCTTCAGGCCGGCGGTGATGGCCCAGGCGAAGGTGCCGAAGCTGTGCATCACGCCCTTGGGTGTGCCGGTGGTGCCCGAGGTGTAGATCAGCGTGCTCAGCTCGTCGGCGCCGCGCACCGGGCTGTCGGTGAGCGGCGGCGTGCGCGCGACGATCTCGTCCCAGCTTGCCGCACCCTCGACCTTCGGCGCCAGCGGCAGCGTGATCATCGGCATGCCGGCGGGCACGCCGGGCTTCATCTCCTCCCACACGTCGAGCTTGCCGACGAACAGCAGCTGCGACTCGCTGTGTTCGAGGATCTGCCGCACGGTGCCGGCGGCCAGCGTCGGGTACAGCGGCACCGACACGTGGCCGGCCATCCAGATGGCCCAGTCGGCCATCATCCACTGCGCGGTGTTCTTCGCCAGCATGGCGATGCGCGTGCCCGGCGCGAAGTTCAGGCTCTTCAGGTGCGCGGCCATGCGCCGCACCTCGGCCATCGCCTGCTTCCAGGTGTATTCCTTGACCACGCCGCCGCCCATCGGCTGCGTGAACACCAGCTTGTCGGGACTGGTCTTCTCCCAGTGATACAGGCGTTGCAGGGCGAGTGTTTCGGGCGGTGCGGACGAGGCCATGAGCGGATTCCTATCGGTCTTCCGGAGTCGCAGGGGAGGCGAAGGCTACCAAACTGCACGGCGCCGTACAGCAGGACTACCCGTAAAGCGACGGCCCCGCGGGCAGCGGATTGACCTGCGTCATCAGCGCGCGCGCGCCGCGGCGTCCTGCAGCTGTTCGAGCGCGCGGCGCGCCGAACGCAGCGCCAGCGTCGGGTCGATCCCGGCACGCGGGGCAAGCTGCGTGACCACGTCGTCGAGCGTGTCGGGCGCGACCATCATCGTGTGCGCGATCATCGACAGCGCAGTGATGATGCGCTTCGGTGGCGGCTCGGGCAGCTCGCCACCGGCCTGTACCTGCACGTGGTGGCGTACGCTGGCCACGGCGGCGGCGCCCAGGCCCCAGCTTTCGCACAGCGCGGCGCCGAGCGCGTCGTGGCCGACGCCGAAACCGGCCATTTCCAGCGACACCAGCTCGGCGTCGTCGCGCGCGGCGCGCAGCATCGACGGATAGTGGTCGGGCGCGTGGCGGAACAGCACCGCCTTGCCGCACTCCTCGAACAGCCCGGCCGAGTGCGCGGCCCACGCGTCCTGGCCCATCGCCGCAGCCAGCCGGCCCATGATCAGCCCGCGCTGCGCGGCGCGCTTCCAGATCGGTTCGAGCTCGGCCGCCGGCGGGAAGGCCGCGCGCAGCCCCATCTCGAAGGTGATGGCTGCCACCTCGCGCATGCCGAGGTAGGTGATCGCCTGCTGCACGCTCTGCACGCGGCCCTTCAGCCCGTACAGCGACGAATTCACCGCCTTCATCACCGCCGCCGCCAGCGCCATGTCCTGCTCGATCAGCCGGGACGCCGCCTGCAGGTTCATGTCGTCGTCGGCCATCAGCAGCGACAACTGCACCAGCGACTCGGGCCGGGCCGGGATGTCGATTTGCAAGGTGCGCAGTTCGGGGGCGACGGGCATGGAGCACGCGAGGGCGGGGCGAAAGACGGCGCAATGCTAAGCCTTGCGCGCCGCTGCGGCGGCCGCCGCCGGGCAAGAAAAAAGGGCGGTGCCGCCAGGCACGCGCCCTTCTTGATCTGCCGCAGTGCGGCAGTTGTCTCCTCGCTTCCGCAGGTCGGGCACCGTGCGGTGCCCCGAGCGACGGCACTCTAGGCAAGGCGCCGCTGCAGCGTCAACGGTGTTTTCCCGGCGCTTCAGCGCAGCCGCGCGCTGTTCAGCACCGGAAACAGGTCCTTCAGCCCGTCGGCCATGATCTCGACCGCCAGCGCGGCCAGGATCAGCCCCATCAGTCGCGTCATGATGTCGATGCCGGTACGGCCGAGCAGCCGCGAGATGCGCCCCGACGCGCCGAAGGCCAGGTAGGCCGCCACGCCGACCACCACGCCGTAGCCGACGAGCATCGCTTCTTCCCACCAGTGCCGGGCGCGCTGCGCATAGATGATCATGGTCGAGATCGTCGCCGGGCCGGTGAGCAAGGGGATCGTCAGCGGCACCACGGCGATGCTGGCCCCGGCATCGAGCTTGGCATCACCCTCGCTGACGTTGCCCGGCCGGGCCTCGGGTGGCTGCGCGTTCAGCATCTGCAGCGCGCTGATCAGCAGCAGCATGCCGCCGCCGACCTGGAACGAGGCGATCGAGATGCCGAAGAAGCCGATGATGCGCTGGCCGGCCAGCGCGCTGAGCGCGATGACCAGGAACGCGCTGAACGCGCTCACCTGCATCGTGCGCCGGCGCTGCGCCGCATTCAGGTTCTGCGTGAAGTGGATGAAGAACGGCACGACGCCGATCGGGTTGACGATGGCCAGCAGCGCGATCAGCGGCTTCAGCAAGTCCATGCCGGCATGCTACGGCCGCGCCGTAGCCTCTCCCACGATGAGGCTCTACGGGTTAGCCTGTAGACCACAAAACAACACTATCGCTTCCACGCCTTTGCGCCCCCTTGCGGGATGCTTGGATAATGGATAGCGCGTGTGTCGGATGCGGCTCCTTCGCCTGAATGGTTCTCGCTGGGTTGAAGCTCCACATGGTTTTCTAGTTCTTGATCGAGGGCTCCCCCGTGGGAAACAAACTTTACGTCGGCAATCTCGCCTACTCGGTGCGTGACGAATCGCTGCACCAGGCGTTCTCTCAGTTCGGCACCGTCACGTCCGCCAAGGTGATGATGGACCGTGATACCGGCCGCTCGAAGGGCTTCGGCTTCGTCGAGATGGGTTCGGATGCCGAGGCGCAGTCGGCCATCAACGGCATGAACGGCCAGCCGCTCGAAGGCCGCGCCGTGGTCGTCAACGAAGCACGTCCGCGCGAAGAGCGCCCGGGCGGCTTCGGCGGCGGTGGTGGTCGCGGCGGCTACGGTGGTGGCGGCGGCGGTGGTGGTGGTGGTCGCAGCCCCTACGGCGGTGGCGGCGGTGGCCGCAGCCCCTACGGCAGCGGCGGCGGCGGTGGTGGCCGCGGCGGCTACGGCGGCGGTGGTGGCGGCCGCGGCGGCTACTGAGCGAATCGTTCCTGCCGCACCCGGTGTGCGGCCTGTGCAGGGCGCCGATGCATTGCATCCGCGCCCTTCGTCATGGCGGCGCGCTCAGCCGCTGCGGCGCTTCTTGCGGCCACGCCCGGACAGTGCACGATCGAACAGCACGTTCGGCAGCAGCCGCAGCAGCTTGGCCACCAAGGCCATCTGCCACGGAATGACGCGGTAGCTGGCGCCGGCGACGATCGCCGCGTAGGCGCGGTCGGCGAAGGTGTCGGCCGGCAAGCGGAACGGCATCGCATAGCGGTTGCCGCGCGTCAGCGGCGTGTCGACGTAGCCGGGCAGCAGCGTCACGACCTTGACGCCGCTGCCGGCACATTCGACGCGCAGGCTTTCGCAGTAGCTGATGACCGCGGCCTTGCTCGCGCTATATGCGCCGTGGCCGGGCAGGCCGCGGATGCCGGCCACGCTGGCGATGCCGACCAGCTTGCCGCTGCCGCGTTCGCGCATGCCGGCCAGGAACGGGTGGAAGGTCGCTGCCATGCCGAGGTTGTTCGTCTCCAGCGTGTCGCGCAGCACTTCCAGATCGTCGAAATCGGCGGTGTCGATGCCGACGCTGATGCCGGCGTTGGCCACCACCGCGTCCGGCAGCCCCTGCTCGGCCAGGCAGGCGCGGCCGGCGTCGACGATGCCGCGCACATCGCGCACGTCGGCGGCGTAGACGCGGGCCTGCGCCGCATTCCAGCCCTGGGCGTCGACCCACGCCTGCAG
>DAORHX010000377.1:0-4049 GCA_035438245.1 Rubrivivax sp. | reverse complement strand
AGGCCGAGGTCACCGGTGCCCTGCTCGGTCAGCCGCGCGCCTTGTTCGGCTGCCGCGGCCTGCAGCGCGGGGTGCGAGGCATCCGGTGCGGCGCACAGCTCGACCGGTCCGACATCCGCCGCGACGGCCTGCGCCAGCGCATGGCGCAGCATGCGTTCGGCCAGTGCCGCGGCGCCGGCCTCCCCCAACGCCGGTGCGAGACGCGTCTTGGCGAGCCCCGGCACCGGCGCCTTGGCGAACACGATGACGGCCGTGCTCACCGGTAGGCCTCCGCCAGCCGCGCCGCCGACTCGCCGCGCCAGTAGCGCCAGCGCAGCTGCCACATCAGCACGATCGTGCGCCAGACGCCCCGCTGCTCCCACCGACGGCCGGAGGTGCAGACCATGGCGCTCAGGCAAGCCGGTCGCCCCAGCCGCTTCAACCGGCGGGAGATCTCGACATCCTCCATCAACGGTTGCGCGGGAAAGCCACCCACGCGCTCGAAAGCCGCACGCCGGACAAAGATCGCCTGGTCACCGGTGGCGATGCCGCTGGCGCGCGAGCGCAGGTTCATCAGCGTGGCCACTACCCTCAGCATCCACGGCCGACCCTGGATGCGCACGTCGAAGCGGCCCCAGCAGGCACCGGTGGCCAACGCCTGCAGCACGAGCACATCGGCCAGCGGCGGCAGCCGTGTGTCGGCATGCAGGAACATCAGCGCGTCGGCCCGGGCCCGGGCCGCGCCCGCGTTCATCTGCAAGGCACGCCCGCGCGGGGCGTCCACCAGGGCATCGACCCAGGGCCGGGCCAGCGCGGCCGTGCCGTCGCCGCTGCCGCCATCGGCAAGCACCAGCTCGACACCGCGCGCCCGCAGGGGCTGCAGGGCCTGCAGCGTGGCCTCGATGCCCGCAGCCTCGTTCAGCGCCGGGATGACGATCGACAGGCTGGGCTTCATCACGTGTCGCGAATGTCGTTCAAGGCCCAGTCGTAGTCGGTGAAGGCGATGTCCACGCCGCCCGCGCGGATGCGCTCGCGCAAGTCGGCAGCATTGGCCGGGGTGTCGGCCAGCTGGTCCGCGTAGCGCGCCGCGAAGGCCGCAAGCGACGCGATGCCCCGGTGGCCGAGCCGGAAGTCCTCGCCGTACCAGTCGAAGATCTTCGACAGCTCCAGCCGCCCGCGCTGGGCGTTGTAGCGGTTGCGCGTCCGGTCGCTCATGAAGCGCAGCGTCTGCTCGTCCATCTGCGCGTCCAGCCGCGCGGCCACGAAGGCTTCCTCGCGCAGCGCCGGGCAGCCGATGCTGGCGCAGTTGACGGCGAAGTGCACGCGCGGGTCGTCGTAGTCGCCGCGCTTGCGCAGCATCGCGTGTTCGATGTCGTCCAGCGACACCTTTGCCCCCAGAAGGGCGATCCACTTCGGCTTCCACGGGCTGCTGAGCAGGCTGCCGAGGTCCTTGATCGACTTCAGGTCCGGGTAGCGCGTGAGAATCAGCTCCACCGTGAAGGCGTTGTAGGCGTTGATGAGGAAGGCCTGGCGCTCGGGCTTGGCCCACGCGCCAAAGGTGGCGGAGGTCACCGCCGACAGACTGTCGAGGTAGGCCTTCAGCGGTACGCGGTCGGCCTTGAAGCCTGCATAGGCCACCTGCGTGGCCTGGCCGCCGCGAATCAGGCGCACATGCTTGCGCAGCAGCGCGGTCCAGGCCGCGTGCTGGTGGTCGAAACCTGCGGACTGGGCACGGGTCGGCCCGACCAACCCCGACAGGCTCGCGGCCAGCGCGCCGCCCAGCACCTGGCGTCGGGTCACGGTCGTCATGCGCGCTCCCAGGCGTGGTAACGCCCGACCCACTGCAACAGCTTCTGCGGTGCGTGGGCGCGCTTCCATTCGCCGGCCACGTACTTGTTGGCCTCGGCCAGCGTCGGGTAGGTGTGGATGGTGCCCAGGATCTTGTTCAACCCAAGGCCGTGCTTCATGGCCAGCACGTACTCGGCCAGCAGGTCGCCCGCGTGCTCGCCCACGATGGTCACGCCCAGGATGTGGTCCTTGCCCGGCACGGTGAGCACCTTGACGAAACCGTGCGCGGTGCCGTCGGCGATGGCGCGATCGAGGTCGTCGATGCCGTACTTCGTCACCTCGTAGGCCACGCCCTGCTCCCGGGCCTCGGTCTCGCTCAGGCCCACGCGTGCCACCTCGGGGTCGGTGAAGGTCGCCCAGGGGATCACGCTGTAGTCGGCCTTGAAGCGGCGGAAGCGGCCGAACAGCGCGTTGACCGCGGCATACCAGGCCTGGTGAGCGGCGGTGTGGGTGAACTGGAACGGCCCGGCCACGTCGCCCACGGCGTAGATGTTCGGGTACAGCGTCTGCAGGTAGGCGTTGGTCTCGATGGTCTTGCGCGGGGTGAGCGGGATGCCGAGTTCCTCCAGACCGTACCCGGTGACGCGCGGGCTGCGGCCCACGGCGCACAGCAGCTCGTCGAAGGGGATCACCACTTCGGCGCCGCCCGCCTTGGCGATCAGCCGCTTCTCGCCGCCCACCACCTCGACGCGCACCGCCTGGTGGCCCGTGAGCACGTTCACACCGTCGGCCCGCAAGGAGGCGGCCACGAGTTCCGAGACCTCCGGGTCCTCCCGCACCATGATGCGCGGCGCCATCTCCACCTGCGTGACGGCACTGCCCAGCCGCGCGAAGCTCTGCGCCAGCTCGCTGCCGATCGGGCCACCGCCCAGCACCACCAGGCGCTTCGGAAGCTCGGTCAGGCCCCACACGGTGTCGCTGGTGAGATACCCCGCTTCCTTCAACCCCGGGATCGGCGGCACGAAGGGGCTGGCGCCGGCCGCGATGACGATGTTCTTCGTCGTCAGCGTCTGCGTCGTGCCATCGGCCAGCGTCACGTCCACGGTCCAGGGGCTGGTGATGCGGGCATGGCCCTGCAGCACCTCCACGCCCAGGCCGGTGTAGCGCTCGACGCTGTCGTGCGGCTCGATGTCGGCGACGACGCCGTGCACCCGCTTCATCACGGCCGCGAAGTCCACGCGGCCGGTGGCGTCGGCCACGCCCAGCTCGTGCGCCTTCTTCAGCTGCCGCGCCATCTTGGCCGAACGGATCAGCGCCTTGCTGGGCACACAGCCGAAGTTCAGGCAGTCGCCGCCCATCTTGTGGCCTTCGATCAGCGTGACCTTGGCCTTGACCGCCGCCGCGATGTAGGCCGAGACCAGCCCGCCGGCGCCCGCGCCGATGACCACGAGGTTGCGATCGAAACTGCGGGGCTTGGTCCACTTCGCGTAGACCTTGCGCCGCTCGAGCCAGCCCACGCCGGCCTTGGCCAGCAGCGGAAACAGCCCCAGCAGCACGAAGCTGCCCAGCAGCCCCGGCGAGAGGATGTCGCCCGGCGACTGGATGGCTGCCAGTTGCGTGCCGGCGTTCACATAGACCGCGGTCCCGGCGAGCATGCCGAGCTGGCTGACGAGGTAGAAGCGGCCCGCGCCCATGGGCGTCAGGCCCATCAGCAGGTTGATCAGCCAGAACGGGAACACCGGCACCAGGCGCAGCGTCAGCAGGTAGAAGGTGCCGTCCTTGCGCACGCCCTCGTTGATAGGCGCGAGGCTCTTGCCGAAGCGGGCCTGGATGCCGTCGCGCAGCAGGTAGCGCGCCGCCAGGAAGGCCAGCAACGCGCCCAGGCTGGAGGCGAAGCTCACCAGCAGCAGGCCCCAGCCCAGGCCGAACATCGCGCCGGCGGCCAACGTGAGGATCAGTGCGCCGGGAATCGACAGCGCCGCCGCCGCCACGTAGACGGCGAAGAACACCGCGGCCGTGACCAGCGGTGCGCTCAGCACCTGGGCCTGCAGCGCGTCGCGGCTGGCCTTGAGGTTGTCCAGCGTCAGCAGCGCGCCCAGGCCGAAGTGCTGCCAGGCCCAGGCGGCCACCAGCGCCACGGCGGCCACGGCCACCCACAGCAGGGGGTTGGTGGGGCGGGCCATCAGCGCACGCCCTCGGTCACGGGCGTCGCCGCGATGGCCGAGACTTTTGCCACGTCAGCCACTTCCTAAACGGCGGGCGCCGCCGCCTGCTGCCCCCCG
>DAORHX010000376.1:3231-4060 GCA_035438245.1 Rubrivivax sp. | reverse complement strand
AGACCTTGCTGCTCGAGCGGCTGCACGGCAGCGACGGGCTGGACGCACGCCGCTACGGCCGCGTGCGCGTGTGGGGATCGATCGGCTTCGTCATCTCGGTGCTGGCCTTCGGCCTGCTGCTGCAGCGCGCCGGCATCGCCGCGCTGCCGATCTTCACCTTCGTGCTGTTCGCGCTGCTGGCCTGGGCCACCTGGCGGCTGCCCGCGGGCAGCGGTGGTGCGGCGCAGGCCGTGGCGCCGCGCGCCAGCATCGCGCCGGTGCTGCGCCGGCCGCAGGTGCGCTGGTTCTTCGCCGGCGTGATGCTGACGGTGCTGGCGCACACCTCGCTGTATGCGTTCTTCTCGCTGTACCTCGACCACCTCGGCTACGGCAAGCCGGTGGTCGGCTTGTTGTGGGCCGTGTCGATCGCCGCCGAGATCGTGTTCTTTGCGCTGGCCGCGCGCCACTTCGCGCGCATCGACGAATACCGCTGGTTGGTCGTCGCTGCGCTGGTCACGGCGCTGCGCTTCGTGCTCACCGCCGCGTTCGGCGACCAGCTGGTGGTGCTGGCGCTCGCGCAGCTGACGCATGCGCTGACCTTCGCCGCGCAGCACATGGCCTGCACCAGCCTGATCGCGCGCTTCTTCCCGGACCGGCTGCGCGCACGCGGCTCGGCGCTGTACAGCACGCTCGGCTATGGCGTGCCGGGCGTGCTCGGCGGGCTGGCCGGCGGACTGTTGAGCGAACGTTTCGGCCTGGCTTCGGTGTTCTGGGCGGCGGCGCTGACGGCACTGGCCAGCGCCGCGTGCTGCGTCATGGCGCGGCGCGCCGCCCACGACGAAGTTGCGGC
>DAORHX010000376.1:0-3131 GCA_035438245.1 Rubrivivax sp. | reverse complement strand
GAGGCTCATGTCGCGCAGCGACGTGAAGTCGGCGCCAGCCGACGTGCCGTAGCCACAACGCCGTTGCGGCGAGGCTCATGTCGCGCAGCGACGTGAAGTCGGCGCCAGCCGACGTGCCGTAGCCATAATCCAGCGCCATGAAGATCCTCATCCTCGGCGCCGGTCGCGTGGGCGAGAGCGTCGCCGAGAGTCTGGTCTCCGAGCAGAACGACATCACCGTCATCGACACCGACCCGCAGCGCCTGGGCCTGCTGCAGGACCGCATGGATCTGCGCGGCGTGGTCGGCAACGGCATCCATCCGTCGGTGCTGCGCGATGCCGGCGCCGAGGACGCCGACATGCTGATCGCCTGCGCGCCGCTGGAAGAGACCAACCTGGTGGCCTGCAAGATCGCGCACGACCAGTTCCGCATCCCCACGCGCATCGCGCGCGTGCGCAGCCCCGAGTTCACCGACGGCAGCCCGCTGCTGCGCCCCGAGGGCCTGGCGGTGGACGAGGTGATCTGCCCCGAGGAGAGCGTCACCACCTACATCCGCAAGCTGATCGAGTACCCCGAGGCGCTGCAGGTGCTGGAGTTCTCGCAGGGGCGCGTCAGCCTGATCGCGGTGCGCGCCATGGAAGGCGGGCCGATGGTGCAGCACGTCATCTCCGAGCTGCCGGCGCTGGTGCCGGGGCTGCCGATGCGCATCGTCGCCATCTACCGGCGCGACGCGCTCGGCCACGACCGGCAGATCGTCTGCGACGGCAGCACGCGCATCGAATCCGGCGACGAGCTGTTCGTGCTGGCCGCCAACGAACACGTGCGCGGCGTGCTCGACGCGCTGCACCGGCGCGACCAGCCGGTGCGGCGCGTCATCGTCGCCGGCGGCGGCCGCGTCGGCCTGCGCCTGGCGCGGCAGATCGCGCGCAGCTGCCAGGTCAAGCTGATCGAACACGGCGCGCAGCGCTGCGAGTACCTGAGCACCGAGCTGGCCGGCCAGGCGCTGGTGCTGCACGGCGACAGCACCGACGAGGATCTGATGGAGCGCGAGGGCGTGCAGGACGTGGACATGTTCCTGGCGCTGACCAGCGACGACGAGGACAACATCATGTCCTGCCTGCTGGCCAAGCGCATGGGCGCGCGGCGCGTGCTGGCGCTGATCAACCGCCGCGCCTACGCCGACCTGCTGCAAGGGCAGGGCACGCAGATCGACATCGCGGTGTCGCCGGCGCAGACCGTCATCGGCGAGCTGCTGGCGCACGTGCGCCGCGGCGACGTGGCCGCGGTCTACAGCCTGCGCACCGGCGACGCCGAGGCGCTGGAAGCGGTGGCACGCGGCGACGAGAAGAGCTCGAAGGTGGTGGGCAAGCGCATCGAGCAGCTGCCGCTGCCGGCGGGGGCGGCGATCGGTGCGATCGTGCGCGACGGCCCCGGCGCCGACCTGAAGCCGGCCCGGGAAGTGATCATCGCCCACCACGACACGGTCATCCGCAGCGGCGACCACGTCATCGTCTTCCTGCCGCGCAAGCGCATGGTGCGGCAGATCGAGAAGCTGTTCCAGGTCGGCGCGACCTTCTTCTGACACCATGAACTCCCCCCTGGCGGTGACCGCGCTCGTCGGGCGGGTGCTGGTGCTGTTCTCGCTGCTGATGGCGGTGCCGCTGGCCTTCGCGCTGAGCGAGCACGACCCGGCCGAGAAGGCCTTCCTGATCTCGATCGGCGTCACCTTCGCCGCCGGCGTGGGGCTGACGCTGGCGACGCGGCGCTTCCGCCGCGAGCTGCAGCTGCGCGACGGCTTCGTGCTGGTGACGCTGATCTGGCTGGTGCTGCCGGCATTCGCCGCGCTGCCGCTGAAGCTGGCGATTGCGGGCATCAGCGTCACCGATGCCTACTTCGAGGCCATGTCCGGCTTCAGCGCCACCGGCGCCACGCTGCTGTCCGGGCTGGACAAACTGCCGCTGTCGGTGAACGTGTGGCGCTGCTTCCTGCAGCTGGTGGGCGGCCTGGGCATCATCGTGCTGGCGGTGGCCATCCTGCCGCTGCTGGGCGTTGGCGGCGCGCAGCTGTTCAAGGCCGAGATGACCGGCCCGATGAAGGATGCGCGGCTGACCCCGCGCATCGCCGAGACGGCGCGCGGGCTGTGGGTGGTGTACTTCGCCGGCTGCATCGCCTGCTTCTTCGCCTACCGCTGGGCAGGCATGGGCTGGGCCGATGCCTTCATGCACATGTGCAGCACCATGAGCCTGGCCGGCTTCTCGTCGCACGACGCCAGCTTCGGCTTCTGGAATTCGCCGGTGATCGAGGGCGTGGCGGTGTTCTTCATGATGCTCGCCGGCATCAGCGTGGCGCTGTACTTCGTCGCCTGGCGGCAGCGTTCGCTGATGCCGCTGCTGCGCAACGTGGAGGCGCGCGCCTTCGTCGGGCTGATGGCCGGCGCGGTGGCGGTGGTCTCGCTGTACCTGTGGCACGCCGGCACCTACCCCAGCTATGTCGAGGCGCTGCGCCACAGCGTGTTCCACGTGGTCTCGGTGGCCACCACCACCGGCTACTCGACCCAGGACTACGCCAAGTGGCCGCAGTTCGCGCCGCTGCTGATGCTGCTGCTGGGCTGCTTCGCCACCTGCGGCGGCTCCACTGGCGGCGGCATCAAGATGATGCGCATGCTGCTGCTGCTGAAGCAGGCGCAGCACGAGCTGGTGCGCATCGTGCACCCCAACGTCATCAACCCGGTGGTCATCGGCACCCAGGTGATCGCGCCGCGCATGATGCAGAACGTCATCGCCTTCATGATGGTCTACGGCGCGATGCTGGTGGTGCTGACGATGCTGCTGGTGTTCGCCGGTGCGGACATCGTGACCGCGTTCACCGCCGTCGTCGCCTGCCTGAACAACATCGGTCCCGGCCTCGGCGACGTCGGGCCGGCGTTGAACTACGGCGCGCTGAACGACTTCCAGACCTGGGTCTGCACCTTCGCGATGGTGCTCGGCCGGCTGGAGATGCTGTCGCTGCTGGTGCTGTTCACGCCGCAGTTCTGGCGTGGCTGATACGGACTCACAGTCAAGCGCACAGAAACAGGCGCCCGCTCACGGCGCAAACCGGAATTTCAGAAGTCCGCTGTCCGTGTGAAGAGCCGGCGCGGCAAAGCCGGGCC
>DAORHX010000375.1:0-4078 GCA_035438245.1 Rubrivivax sp. | reverse complement strand
CCAGCCACGCCGACGAGAAGGCGCACCCGGGGCTGTACGTGCTGGAACCCTGGCCGGGCGCGGTGCCGGGGCTGCGCGTGCGTTGAACGACCGCGGCGCGCGCCGCAGCGGAGAAGACCGATGAAGCGGATCGTCTATGGCGCGTTGATGCTGCTGGCGGCGCTGGCGGCTTATCTGGCGTTCTGGCCGGTGCCGGTGCAGCCGGTGGCCTGGAACGCGCCGGCGGCACCCGGCTACGTGGGCGCGCACGCCGCCAACACGCGGCTGGCCGGGCTGACGCTGATCCCGATGCCGGCAGGCGAGGCCGGGCCGGAGCACGTGGTGCTGCGCGACGGCAAGCTCTACGCGGCGGTGGCCAGCGGCCGCATCCTGCGCATGAACGCCGACGGCAGCGGGGCACAGACCTACGCCGACACGGGTGGCCGCGTGCTCGGCTTCGACTTCGACGCCGCCGGCCGGCTGATCGCCGCCGATGCGGTGAAGGGCCTGCTCGCGGTGGGCACGGACGGCAGCGTCACGGTGCTCGCCGACAAGGTGGACGGCGACCCGATCCGCTATGCCGACGCGGTGGTGGTGGCGAAGAACGGCAGGATCTACTTCAGCGACGCGTCGGCCCGCTTCGCGCCGGCGCAGTGGGGCGGCACCTTCGAGGCCGCCGTGCTCGACATCATCGAGCAGCGCGCCAGCGGCCGCATCCTCGAGTACGACCCGGCGACGCAGAAGACGCGCGTCGTCGTGCGCGGCCTGAGCTTCCCCAACGGCGTGGCCCTGAGCCCCGACGAGCAGCATCTTTACGTGGCCGAGACCGGCCGCTACCGCGTCTGGAAGGTGGCGGTGGCAGCGGCCAACGTCGATGCCGGCAGCGGCTCGGCGCAGGCGACGGTGCTGCTGGACAACCTGCCGGGCTACCCGGACAACCTGATGCGCGGCGCCGACGGCCGCGTCTGGGTGGGCATGTCCGGGCCGCGCAACGCCAAGATCGACGAGATGGCGAGCAAGCCGTTCATGCGCGAGCTGACCCTTCGCCTGCCGCGCGCGCTGTGGCCGCTGCCGGTGCCCTACGGCCACGTCTTCGCCTTCGACGACACGGGCCGCGTCGTCGCCGACCTGCAGGACCCTTCCGGCAGCTACCCGCAGACCACCGGCGTGACCGAGACCGCCGAGCGGCTTTACATCCAGAACCTGCACCTGGGCGTGCTGGGCTGGAAGCCGCGCTGAGGCGCGGTGGGCCGTCGACCCCAGCAGCGCCGACGGCAGCCAGCGCAGCGGCGCTGCGCAAGCACGGTGCGCCCGCGGGCCAGCCCTCAGCGGCGCGCCGCCAGGTCCTGCGCGACCAGCCCGGCCACATCCTCGTCGATCAGCGGCCAGAACGGGTTGCTGCGCAGCCGCGTCAGCGAGCCCAGCGAGATGGTGATGGCACCGTTCTCCCCGCGCAGCAGCCACGAGCCGATGCTCGGGATGCCGTCGCGCCCGCTGCCGCGCACGAAGCCGTAGGCCGGGTCGTCGGGCGGGAACGGCAATGCGACATGGCCCAGCGAGACCAGCCCGGCAGGCCAGTCGAGCGCCAGCGCACGCAGCTCGGGCGCAGCACCCGGCGCGAGCCGGCGCACGGCGATGCGCGGTGCGCGCGATGTGGCATTGCTGACGACGTCGAGCGTGTAGCCGCGCGCCGAAGCCTCGATGCGCTCGATCAGCGCGTGCGCTTCGGGCCGCTCGACACCGGCCAGTTCCGGCAGGCGGTTGATGTCGAACATCACCAGCCGGTGCGCCGGGCCTTGCAGCCGCGCATAGACCTGGTCGACCACGCCGTCCGAGCCCACCGTCGAGTCGACCGCCGACTGCCAGGTGAGCACCGGCGGCAGCTGCGCCAGGCGCCCGGCGCGCTGCGCCTCTTCCAGCGAGCGCTGCAGTGCGCGCGTCGCGCGGTTGATCTGCCGCGAGGCGTTGACCGGGAAGGAGTTGAACTTGTAGGGGTCGAACTCCGGCGCCACCGCCTGCCAGCGCACCTTCTCCAGCACCGGCACCGGCACCACGCTGAAGACGTCGATGATCTCGGCCAGCATCGCCACGCGCGTCAGTTCGATCGCCGGCGACACCAGCAACACGCGGTCGGGGCGGCGCAATGCGTCGTCCTGCAGCGCGTCCAGCGCGTATTGCAGCGCCAGCGTGCCGCCCGACGAATAGCCGCCGACATAGAACGGCTGGCCGGGACGCACGCGCGAGGCCACGTCCCGGGCGGCGATGCGCAGCGCGGCCGTCCAGTCGGCGGCACTCATCGTCGTCATCATCGATGGCAGCGTGCCGTGGCCGGGCAGACGCAGCACGGTGACGTCGAAGCCGCGCGTGTGCAGCGACTCGGCCAGCGCGCGCATCGAATACGGCGAATCGGTCAGGCCGTGTACCAGCAGGGCATGCCCGACCGCCGGCACGTGCGTCAAGCGGAACGAGCGGTTGTACGGCGCACCGTCGACCAGGCGCAGCAGCCAGCCGTCGGCATTGAAGCGGCTGTGCGCGAAGGCGTGGTCGGCTTGGCCGACGCAGCCGGCGTCAGGCGCCGGCGCTGCCGAACTGCGCGGGCACGCGGCGGTATCGGTACCGCCCCGCGCCCACTGCGCGGTCTTCGCCTGCAGTTCGTCGAAAAGCCGTGCCTCGAGCTGCTGGTAGGCAGCGAAATCCAGGCTCCTGTGCCGGACGGCGTCGAACTCGCCCTTCAGCACTTCGGTGTGCCACGGCTGCAGCGGCGGCAGCGCGCTGACGGCAAAGAGCGTGAAACCCAGCGCCAGCATCAGCAGCAGCGCGGCCAGCAGCAGCAGCGATCGCAGCGCCCAGCGCAGCACGGTCGGCATGGCGGCCGGCATGGCGATCAATGGGCCACGAACACCGCGAACCACCGCTGCGGGTCGGTCCAGCAGCGCGTGCGGGCATAGCCGGCGCGGCGCAGCAGCTGGTCGAAGCCCTCGACCGTGTACTTGCACGAATGTTCGGTCAGCACGCGCTCGCCGGCGCGCCGCGTCAGGTGCCCGCCCGGCCAGCGCACCTGCAGGTCGCAGCGCGCCTGCAGGTGCATCTCGACGCGCGAGTGCGCCGCGTCGAACAGCGCCACGTGCTGCCATTGCGCGACGTCGAAGTCGCTGCCCAGCAGCCGGTTGACGTGCCGCAGCAGGTTCAGGTTGAAGGCCGCGGTGACGCCGAGCGCGTCGTCGTACGCACGCTGCAGCAGTGCGGCCGGCTTGACCAGGTCGACGCCGATCAGCAAGCCACCGTCCGGCGCCGCCTCGCGCACGCGGCGCAGGAAACCGACCGCGGCGTCGGGGCTGAAGTTGCCGATGCTCGATCCCGGATAGAACATCAGCCGCCTGCCGTTGCCGGCTTGCGGCGGCAGTTCCAGCGCGGCGCTGAAATCGAGCCCCACGCCGAGCATCGGCAGCTGCGGATAGCGCGCCTGCAGTTCATGCAGCGCGCGGTGCAGGAAGTCCACCGAGATGTCCACCGCGACATAGCGGCTCGGCCGCAACACATCGAACAGCCGCGCGGCTTTGGTGCAGTTGCCCGCCCCCAGGTCGACCAGCGTGTGGCCGGTACCGCAGGCCTGCGCAAGGCCGTCGCGGTGGTGTTCGAGGATCAGCGCCTCGGTGCGCGTCGGGTAGTACTCGTCGAGCTCGGTGATGGCCTCGAACAGCTTGGAGCCCAGCGCGTCGTAAAGGAACTTCGGCGCGATGGCCGGCTGCGGCTGCGCGAGCCCCAGCGCCAGTTCGTCGCGCAAGGCCTGCGTGGCCGCCGACGGCCGCTGCAGGAACTCGGTGGGCCGGCTGGCCGCAGGAGTCGAAGGCATGCGACTACTGTAGCAATGCCCCGCTCGGTACGGACGGCGGCCGACGCGGCCGCGCCGTGCTCGGCGGCAGCCGCCTCGACGCGTATCAGCGCTGCGCCAAGGGCTTGACGTTGCGCGCCGGCGACCCCGAATAGAGCTGGCGCGGCCGGCCGATCTTGTACTCGGGGTCGGCGATCATCTCGTTGAGCTGCGCGATCCAGCCCACCGTGCGCGCCAGCGCGAAGATGGCGGTGAACAGGCTCACCG
>DAORHX010000374.1:0-4087 GCA_035438245.1 Rubrivivax sp. | reverse complement strand
AGCAGCGGCACGCCGGTGAAGTCCTGCAGCACCACGCGCGCGACGACGAAGGGGATCTCGTCGCTGCGCGGCGCGTTGGGCTGCCAGCGGGCCAGTTGCTCGACATGCCCGGGCGTGATCTTGCGCCCGTCGCAGTGGCGCAGCACCGCCTCGAGCACGATGCGCAGCGACACCGGCAGCCGCTGGATGTTCGGCCAGGTCTTGGCCAGTTCGGGCAGCGAGAAGAACTGCGCCTCGCGGCCCGAGGCGGTGCGCAGGCGCTTGCGGGTCTTGGCGAACGGGTGCGGCGATCTGCCGCCGGTCGAACGGTTCTGTCCCATGCGTGCCCTCCTGCCGATGCCTGCGCTTGGCGTCGATGTGCGGGCCATTGTGCAGGAGCCTCGATCCGGCGGTCGAGGATGCGCCACAATGCCCTGCCGCCGCGCTGCCGCCGGTGTCCGTCAGGGCGCTCCAGCGATCGCACCGCGGAGGGAGGGAAGCAAGACAGCAAGACACCGTGCGCGATGCGCACGCACACAGGAGAAGGCCCATGAAGTTCTCGAAGATTCTCGGCATCGGCATGTTGTCGTTGTCGCTGGTGACCGGCGCAGCATTCGCGCAGGACAAGGCCGCGAAGCAGGCCGAGATCGTCAAGCAGACCGATGCGGCGCTGCAGAAGTTCTATGCGAAGAAGCCCGAGTTGAAGGCCGCGGTCGCCAAGGCGCCGGGCTACGCGGTGTTCACCACCTACGGCATCAGCTTCCTCGTCGGCGGCGCCGGCGGCAAGGGCCTGGTGCACGACAACAAGACGAAGAAGAACACGTACATGGCGATGGGCTCGGCCAGCGTCGGCGCGCAGATCGGCGCGGCCGAGAACGACGTGCTGATCATCTTCAAGAACGCGGCGGTGATGAACGACTTCGTCAACAAGGGCTGGACCGCCGGCGGCGGCGCCACGGCGCAGGCCGGCGTCGACAGCAAGACGGCCGGCGGCGGGCGCGGCGGCAGCGCGATGGGCGACGCCGACACCTTCACGCTGACCAAGAACGGCCTCGAAGCCGGCGTGGCCATCGCCGGCTCGAAGTTCTGGAAGGAAGACGAGCTGAACTGAGACTCGGGGCGGCGCTCGCTGCGCCACGTCGAGCAGGGGCGGTCTCCCGCTGGGGGCCGCCCCTTCTTCGTTGCTGCCTCGGCTTAGCGCACCGTCTCGGGCGCCGCAGCACCCCGCGGCATCTTCGCGCCTGGCGCCGCGGCCTCGGCCGCGACGCGTGTTCGCGATGCTGGTGCCGAACCGGAAATGCCCACCATGAGCAATCGGCTGTCCGCGATGGAGATCAAGCGCCGCGGCATGGCGGCGATCGAAGAAGCGCTGAAAGACGGCCCGGTGCTCATCGTCAAGCGCAACAAGCCCGCGGCCGTGGTGCTGAGCGAAGACGAGCATCAGCGCCTGACCGCAAAGCCAAGCGCGGGCGTGCGCGGGTTGAGCGCGGTGCAGTGGCTGCTGGCACAGCCTGCCACCGGTTCGAGCAGCAAGCGGCAGCTCGACCAGCGGCTGCGTGCCGAGCGTGACGGGTCCCCATGAAGAGCCAGGACATCGCCGTGCTCGCGGCTTACGACGCCGGCCTTGCGCGGCCCGATCTGCTGTGGATGGCGCTGACGCGCGACGTGGTCGAACTCCCTGCCGCGATCCGCGTGCGCCATCGACTGCGCACGCCCGATGCGCTGCAGGCCGCGAGCTGCCTGCAACTCAGGCCGGATCACCGGTTGGTCAGCGGCGACCCCGTGTTTCGCCGTGTGGACGGGGTGCAAGCATTGCTGCTGAAGTGAGCGGCATGCTGCGGCGCGTCGCAGCGAACGATGCGCTGGCGCCCGTTCAGGACCCGCCGCGCAGCCGCTGCAACAGCTGCTGCGCCTGCGGGTCGCCTGGCTGCAGTTGCAGCAGCGCCTCGGCCTCGCGCAGCGCCTCGGCGCGCCGGCCCTGCTGCGCGTAGAACACGGCCAGCGCGTAGGCGACCGCCGGCTCTTGCGGGCTCAGTTCGCGCGCCTTGCGCAGCGCCGCTTCGGCCGGCTTGGGCTGGCCCAGCTGCTGGCGTGCCAGGCCGAGGTTGTAGTACGCGCGGGCGCGCTGCGGCAGCAGCTTGGTGGCCTTGTCCAGCGCGTCGGCAGCCTCCGGCAGGCGCTGCTGTTCGGCCAGCAGCAGGCCCAGCGAATACTGCAGCTCGCCGATGCCGCTCTGGCGCTGCAGGCCTTCGCGCAGCACCTGCTCGGCGTCCGGCAGCCGGCCGCGCTCGGCAAGGAACTGCGCCAGGTTGGCGCGCGCCGGTGTGAAGTCCGGGTCGATCTTCAGCGCGGCGCGGTAGGCGGCCTCGGCTTCGGTCTCGCGGCCGGTGACTGCGTACAGCGCCCCCAGGTTCAGGTTCGGTCCCGGCATGTCCAGGGCGACCTGCTGCGCGGCGACGTACTCGGCCAGCGCGGCATCGAAGGCCGGGCGCGTGGCGGCGTCGAACTGCGCGTGCGGCAGGCTGGCCAGGCTGCGCGCGGCGGCGATGCGCACCGCGCGCACGGGATCTTTCAACAGCGGCGCCAGCGTCGGTACGCGCAGCGAGGCGGGTAGCACTTCCAGGCTGGCGGCGGCGGCGGCGCGCAGCTCGGCATCGGCTTCGCGCGTGGCGGCGATGCGCTCATTGATGCCCACGGCCGCATCGCCGCGCAGCAGGTCGATGGCGGTGGCGCGCACGATGCCCGGCTGCACCGCGTCGCCCGCCAGCACGGCCAGCGCCTGTGCCGATTCGGGCGCGCCGCGCCGCGCGGCGGCGAAGACCTCGCCGTAGTGCGGCGGGCGTTTGGGCGTGCCGAACCATTGGGTCACGGCATCGGCCGCCCACTGCGCCGTCTTCTTGTCATGGCACTGGTTGCAGGCGTTGGGCGTGCCGATCGTCACCGTCAGGTCGGGCCGCGGGATGCGGATGCTGTGGTCGGGCCGCGGCTGCACCACCATGTAGTTCTTAGCCGGCATGTGGCAGGCGGTGCATTGGGCGCCGCGCGAGCCCTGCGGGTGGTGGTGGTGCTGCGGCGTGTCGAAGGCGCCGGCCGCGCTGGGGAAGGCCGGGTTCGGCTGCGGCTGGTGGCACTGCGTGCACAAGGCATTGCCCTGCAGCTTCGGCTGGGCGCTGTGCGGGTCGTGGCAGTTCGTGCAGGCCACGCCCATGCGGTACATCCTGCTCTGGCGGTACGAACCGGCGACGAAGACCTCGCCCTGCTGCTGGCCGTCGGCGTGGTACAGGCCCTCGCGCAGCAGGCTGGGCAGGTAGTGGTCCAGGTGGGGTTGGCCCGGCACCGGGTGGGACGTCAGCTCGCTGCGGCGCGAATGGCAGGCGGCGCAGACCTCGACCTGCTTGTGCGGCGCCTTCAGGTCGGCAAGCTGGCCCTGCGGCGCGCTCGCCGCGCCGCCCGCGCGCGCCCACGCCACGTGCAGCGACCCTGGCCCGTGGCAGGACTGGCACGAGACGTTGACTTCCAACCAGCGCGAATCGAAGCGGTCGGCCTGCGCGTCGTAGCGCTTGTCGAAGCCGGTGGTGTGGCAGGCGATGCACATGGTGTTGGCCGTCTGGTAGCGCCCGCTCCAGTGCAGCACGTCGCCGGGCGGCGCCTTCTCGTGCGGCAGCAGGTGGAACCAGCGCTTGCGCTGCGTGTCCCAGGCGATCTGCAGCGGCTGCAGACGGCCACCCTCGGTCTCGATCAGGTACTGCTGCAGCGGGGCCACGCCGAAGGTGAACTTGACCTCGAAGTCGCCGAGCTTGCCGTCGGGCCCGTCGGTGTGCACGAAGAAGCGGCCGTCGCGGCGGAAGAAGCGCGTGGTCACGCCCTGGTGGCGGAACTGTGCGCCGTCGAAGTTGCCGCGCACGGTGTCGGCGGTGGCCGGCGCCATGGCCTGCGCGTGGTGCGAGCCGGCCCAGGCCGTGGCCGCGGCCTCGTGGCATCCCAGGCATTGCCGGTTGTCGACGTAGGCGGTCACCGGCGTCGGCACGGCTGCGGCCGGGCCGGGCGCAGTCGGTGCAGGGGCGGCCGGTGCGGGCGCGGAGCTGCGCGCCGACCACAGGCCGATGCC